>NZ_JAWDID010000011.1:0-141291 GCF_032464875.1 Allobosea rubneri | reverse complement strand
CGCGTTAGGCAGGCAAAGGCGGGCGCTAGGTCGCCCGCGTTTTCTTTCGGGCCGTCTCCTGGCCGCCGCTCTTCTTGCCGCCGACTCGGTCGACCTTGAGCAGTTTCAGGCCTCTGGCCTTCTCGTAACCATGGATCTCCTTCACATCGAGCTTGCGCATGAAGGTGATCGTCTCATGGGTCACGACCTGGCCAGGGACCATGATCGGGAAGCCCGGCGGGTAGGGGATCACGAAATTGGCCGAGACCATATCCGGACCGTCCTTCAGCCGGCGGTCGCATTCGGCGCTGTCTATCGGGACGTACTCGCACTGCTCTTCGTTATAGGCGCCGAAGAACGCCGAGCGGATATCGCCCTCGGGCGTGGTGTCGCCGGCATCCTGCCGGAAGGTCTCGTGGAAATGGCTGAAGTTCGGCAGGTCCGGAACGTCCTTCATCAGGCTCTGGACCTTCGCGTTGAAGGCCTTGCGCTCCGAATCTCCGCCCTGCTTGAGGCGCGTCTCGATGCTCTCGCTGATCTTCAGGAGGACGCTGATCAGCAGGGCGACGTCGCTGCGGGTGTTGTTGATGTTGGATTGCAGCAGAACCGAGTTTCGCGAGGTCTTGTTGACCTGGATGTTGTATTGCGAGGCGAGCAGCCCCTTGAAGCTGGTGCCATCGAAGCCGGCCGTGCCGCAGACCAGGGTCATGCGGGTCGGATCGAGGCAGAACTCGTCCTCGCGCATGCTGCGCAACTGGTCGTCCCAGCGGGTTCCGGGCGCCAGGAAGTCGACGAAGCCGCTGCGGCGGTATTCGGAGGGCACCATGCCGTCGGCGCCGACGATGCTGAAGTACTTTGCGATCACCGGATGCGAGTTGACCTCGCGGCGAATGTCGAGCGCGACCTCGATCGCGTTCATCACCAGCCCATAGCCTTCGAGCTCCATCTGCCGCCTTGCGACGTCGAGGCTGGCGATCAGTTGCTGGTTGGGGCTGGTCGAGGCGTGGGTGAATACGGCCTCGTGGAACTGCGCCTCGACCCTGTGGAACTCGACGTCGCGCACCAGCACCATCGAGCCCTGCCGGATCGCCGACATCGATTTGTGGGTCGAGTTGGTCTGGTAGACACGCAGGCGGATGGCCCGCGGATCAGGGACGAGGCGGGTATCGAGCAGCTTTTCGAGCGATGGTGACGCCCCGAGTTCGGCGACCTGGCGTTCATGCTGGGCGAGCGCCTCCGGCGTCTTGGCCCAGGCCTCGATGTCGGCGGCGGCGCCCATGCCGGTGCGCGGGCGCAGGAAGGGTGACCAGCGCGCGAAGCCGAACCAGGCTTCGTCCCAGAGGAAGATCAGGTCCGGCTTGATCGCCAGGCATTCCTCCATCACCCGGCGCGTATTGTAGATATGGCCGTCGAAGGTGCAGTTGGTCAGGTCGACCATCTTGACCCGGTCGAGCCGGCCTTCCGCCTTCAGGTCGAGCAGGGCCTTCTTGATCGTACGCAGCGGCACCGCCCCGTACATCGAGAATTCCACCATCGGGAAGGCTTCGACATAGAAGGGCTGCGCACCACTCAGCACCAGGCCGTAATGGTGCGATTTGTGGCAGTTGCGGTCGAGGATCACGATGTCGCCCGGCGCGATCAGCGCCTGCAGCACCATCTTGTTCGAGGTGCTGGTGCCGTTGGTCACGAAGAAGACGTGGTCGGCGCCGAAGGCACGCGCCGCCATCTCCTGCGCCCGCTTGATGTTTCCGGTTGGCTCGAGAAGGCTGTCGAGCCCGCCCGTGGTGGCGCTGCTCTCGGCGAGGAAAAGGTTGATGCCGTAAAACTGGCCCATGTCGCGGATCCAGGGCGAGCGGAACACCGATTTGCCGCGCGCGATCGGAAGAGCGTGGAACGTGGCGATCGGCCGTTGAGCGTAGCGCTTGAGATTGTCGAAGAAGGGCGTTTCGAAACGCGCCTGGATGCCCTCCAGCACCGAGAGATGCAATTCGAGCGGCTCCTCGATCTGGTACATCACGCGCCGGACCATCGCCGCCCGCGGATCGCCGGCGAGCTTCTCGACGCGCCGGTCCGAGAGCAGATAGATGTCGAGCTCGGGGCGGATCGCCTTCAGCCCGGCGGCGAGGCGTAGCGCCAGGTCTGCCTCGTCGACCTGGTCGAGGAGCGGCTGCTGTGCCGCGAGCACGCTGCGCAATACGGGCGCGTCGTGGCGGGAGCGGAGCGTGAAGCCCTCATAGATGGCGACGGCGGCGATGTCGGGATTGACCACGGCCGCACAGATCGCGTCCTCAAGACTGCCTACGAGCACTGCCTCGTAGACGAATGCGTCCTCGGACCGGCGCAGGCGGCGGAACTCGGCTGCGATGTGGGGCCAGCGCCCGAGAGGAGCCGGCGTCACGGTCAGCATCTCGAAATAGGGTCGGCTCACACCATCCGCCGCCGAGGCGGGAACTATATCGACCGGTTCGGCCAGCGACAGATCGGCCGCCTGCCACTCCTTGGCATCGTGCTTGTAGTTGCCCGTTATGATGGCGATCGAGATGCGTTTGGCGAGCGAGAGGAAACCGTTCGCGTCGTCGTTCTGCAGGAGGCCGCGCAGGGCGGCGAGAAGGTCCGCGCCCGGGAAGGCATGGAACTCCTCGGAGACGCCGAGCTCGGTGAGCGCTGCTTCGACGGCGCGCCTGTTCTTCGTCCCGGACGCCCAGGACCGCGCCGCGGCATGAAGGTCCCGCCAGAGATCGGTCCGTCCGGATGGGGCCGAGAAGAAATGGTCGATCGAGCGCGATTCCTGCACCGACTCATTCATCTCGAAGTCCTCCGCTTGTGCCGGGGAATTTGCTGGTGTGCGCGCTTGTGCTCCCGGCTGTTTCATTGCCGGCACGGCGAAGTTCAGCACAGGCGCGCCCCTGCGCGTATTGGCCTTGGGTACAGGTTTCAGCCGCGCATGATCGTCTAGACTGAGGAGCCGAGACGCCGGCATTCGCCGGCGCGGCTGATCGAGCACCGGACCATCAACATCGCATTGGCGATACGATGCCGGGCGGGAGTTTAGGGCATGATCAGACAGATTTTCCTGGGATGGACACTGGTGACGGCCGCGCTTCTGTGCTTCGCCGGTCAAAACGATGCCTTCGCATGCACCAAGACCGCCGGTTGCGTCATGGATGTGTTCCACGAGGACTACGACATGAAGCGCAACGGCCGGATGGAGGAGGCTATCAGGGCCGGACGTGCTAATGTCGAGGCCTTCCGCGCCTATCAGCAAGCCGAGAAGACCTATGCTGCGAGGCGTTGAACTGTTTTCCGGCCGCAACGGAAGCCGACGTTTCGGAATGCTGATGGATGATGTCTTGGGCGCCTCCGTTGCCGAAGGTGGATCCCCCGGGGGGAAATCTTGCCCCGGGAGATACCTTCGACGGGAGAGAGCTATGTCTGCGCGGATCGCGCTGGCCTGCTTCCTCGCCTGCGGCCTGGTTTCCCGGCCGCTTGCGCAGACCCCGCCGCCTCAAGCCGTCCCCCCGGCGGCCGCGCCGGTCGCGGCACCGCCCGCGCAGGCCGCGCAAGTACTGAGCAATGCGGAACTGGAGGCGCTCGTCGCGCCGGTCGCGCTCTACCCCGATACGTTGCTGGCGCAGCTGCTGATGGCATCGACCTATCCGCTCGAGGTCGTGCAGGCCGACCGCTGGGTCGCAGCCAACAAGAAGCTCAAGGGCGACGCACTGAAGGTCGCTGCCGAGAAGCAGCCCTGGGACGCCAGCGTCAAATCATTGGTCGCGACGCCTTCCGTGCTTGAGATGATGAGCAAGAACCTGGACTGGACGCAGAAACTCGGCGACGCCGTCCTCGCCCAGCAGCCGGACGTGATGGATGGCGTCCAGCGCATGCGGACGCGGGCTTATGATGCCAAGAAGCTGTCCTCCGGCTCTCAGCAGAAGGTCACGGTGCGGCAGGAGAGCGGCAAGCAGACGATCCTGATCGAGCCGACGCAGCCCGACACGCTCTACGTTCCCTATTACGACCCGGCCGTGGCCTATGGCTCCTGGCCCTATCCGGCCTATCCGCCCTACTACTTCCCGGCACCGGGATACATCGCGACCGGCGTGCTCGCGACCGGCCTCGCCTTCGGAACCGCCTACGCGCTCGGGCGCTGGAGCACCGGAAATTATTGGGGCGGCAACGTCAACTGGAACAACAACAACATCAATATCGACCGCAACCGCGTGGCGCATTGGGAGCACAACCCCCAGCACCGGCACGGCGTCCAGTACCGCAACAATGCGGTTCAGCAGAAATTCGGCGGCAATAATCTCCGGGCCGGCAGCGAAGGTCGTATGGATTTTCGCGGCCGCAGCGGCGATCAGGTGCTGCGCCCCGAAGGCGGCCGCGGCGATCTTGGCGCCGGAGCCCGTCCGGAGCAGCGTCCGGGCGATCGCGCCGATGCTGCGAACCGGCCGGATCGCGGCCCGGGCGACCGGGCAGGCGCGGGCAATCGTCCGGGCGGCCCCGGCCGTGACGCCCGCCCGGGCGGCGATGGCCGGGGGCAGGGCGCACGTGCCGCAACGCAACCCCGGCGGCCGGATGCGGGCGCGAGGCGCCCTGCGCCGGGCCGCGACAGTGCTTTCGGCAATGTGCAACAGCGGCGGGCCGCGAATCTGCAGTCGCAGCGCGGACAGGCCAGCCTGGCGCATGCGCGCGGCGGCGGTCCTCGGGCGATGCATGCCGGCGGCCCCGGCATGGGGCGCGGCGCGGCCATGAATCGCGGTGGTGGCATGGGCCGCGGAGCCGCGATGAGCCGGGGCGGCGGGATGAGTCGCGGCGGCATGGGCGGCGGCCGTGGCGGTGGCAGGGGCGGCGGTCGCCGCTCCGACATCCGCCTGAAGCACGACGTTGTGCTGCTCGGGCATCTCGACAATGGCCTCGGGCTCTACAGCTTCGCCTATGGCGGCTCGGAGAAGCGCTATGTCGGCGTGATTGCCCAGGAGGTCCTGAGCGTTGCGCCCTGGGCGGTGAGGCGCGGCGCCGATGGCTATCTGCGCGTCGACTACCGGGTGATCGGCGTGCCGTTCCAGAGCTTCGACCAATGGCGCGCTTCCGCTGCGCCCGCGCTCGTGCCGGTCGGCGGCGCGGATTGAGAAGGGATCTCGTCGCCAGTTTCATTCAACTCCCGGGATCGGTTCCATGACAAAGCCATGGCAAGCGCTGCGTCGGCTCTTTCTCCTGCTCACGGCGGGCGCGGCGTTCATCCTTTCGCCGGCGACGGCCGCGCGCGCTCAGCAGCCCTTCAATACGCCGGGCGAGGCCGCGGCCGCCCTGGTAGAAGCGGTGCGCGCTCGCGACAGCACGCGCTTGCGGACCATTCTCGGCGCGCCGGCACGCGCGATCCTCAGCTCAGGCGATACGGTCGCCGACGCGGCCGATCGGGAACGCTTCGTCGTCGCCTATGACAATCGCCATTCGGTGAGCGAAAAGGGCGATACGGCCACGCTATTGGTGGGGCAGGACGAGTTTCCCTTCCCGATCCCGATCGTTCGCAGCGGTGGCCGCTGGAAGTTCGATTCCGAGGCCGGGAGCAGGGAGATCAACGCCCGCCGGATCGGCCGCAACGAGCTTGCCGCGATGCAGGCGATCCTCGCCTTCTACGATGCGCAGCAGGACTATGCGGCGAAGGACCGGACAGGGAAGGGGGCGGGTCTCTATGCGAGCCGGATCGTCAGCCGGCCGGGCACGCGCGATGGGTTGTACTGGCCGAACGCAGCCGGCGAGGAGCAGAGCCCGCTGGGAGAGCTTGCTGCCGAAGCGGCTGGCGAGGGCTACCGCGCTGGCGAGGAACGCCGGCCCTATCACGGCTATTACTTCAAGATCCTGACGCGACAGGGCTCCGCGGCGCCCGGCGGCCGGATCGACTATGTCGCCGGCGGGCGGATGATCGGCGGCTTCGCCATCTTGGCCTATCCGGCGGAGTATGGCAGGTCCGGCGTTATGAGCTTCATGCTCAACCATTCAGGCACGGTCTATCAGAAGGACCTCGGCCCCCGGACCGCCCGCACCGCGGCCCGGATGGGCAGCTTCAATCCCGACAGCGGCTGGGAAAAGGTCTCGCCCGGCCAATAGCAGCAGTGGTGACCTCCGGATGCTTCGAGCCCGCATTCATCTTCCTCCGGCTCGTGATGCCCATTCGGGAGGCAAGACCCGGAACTTGCCGGGGCCGAGGCGATGAGAGCCAGGAATCTGCTTCCCGCGAGCCTTGTGGGCTACCGGTTGGAAAACTTGCGCTTCGATGTCACGGCCGGCCTCGCCGTCGCCGCCGTCGCCATTCCCAGTGCTATCGCCTATCCCGCGATCGCCGGCCTGCCGGCCGAGGTCGGCCTCTATGCCAGCATCCTGCCGCTGGTCGGCTATGCGCTGTTCGGGCCGTCGCGCAAGCTGATGGTCGGTCCGGATGCCGCGACCATGACCGTGCTGGCCGCGGCACTGGCGACCCTGCCTCTCGACAATCCGGCCGATCGTGTCGCCGCAGCGGCCGCACTGGCCTTGATGGTCGGCGTGCTCTGCGTCCTGGCGGGCAGGTTGAGCCTCGGCGTCGTCGCGTCCTTCCTGTCGCGCCCGATCCTGATCGGTTTCATCAGCGGCATCTCGATCTCGATCCTGATCGGCCAGATCGGCCGGCTGACCGGTGTCCGCATCGAAGGTGACGGGCTGATCCAGCCGCTGCTCGAGATCATCCGCAAGGCCGGCCAGATCCATTGGCCCTCGCTCGGTTTCGGGGCCGTGATGTTCGGCCTGCTCGTTCTGCTGGCGCGGCTGCGCTTTCCGATTCCCGGGCCGCTCGTCGTCGTCGTGCTGGCGGGCATCGCCTCTGCGCTGTTCGATCTCGAGGGCCGCGGCATGAAAGTGATCGGCAGCCTGCCGAGCACGATGCCGGCCCTGTCCCTGCCCGATGTCTCGCGGCTGCCGATGAAGGAGCTGTTGCTGGGCGCCGGCGCGGTCTGGCTGGTCAGCGTCAGCTCCGGCCTGGTCGCGGCGCGCAGCTTCGGCGCTCGGGACAAGTTCGACGTCGACGCCGACCGCGAGCTGACCGGACTTGGATACGGCAACATTTTCTCGGGCCTGTTCAGCGGCTTTCCGGTGACGGTCTCGGACTCGCGGACGGCGATCAACATCTCGGCCGGCGCCCGCTCCCAGGTATCCGGGCTCGTCGCGGCCCTCGCCCTGACGGCGCTGCTGCTCTATCTCAACGATGCACTGCGCCTCCTGCCCAATCCGGCGCTGGGCGCGATCCTAGCCTTTGCCGCGTTGAACCTGATCGATCTCGGCGGTCTTCGCGAGATCTGGCGCGTCAGCCGCACCGAGTTCGTCTTCGCCCTGATCAGCATGTGGGGGGCGATCAGCCTCGGCGTGCTCAGCGGAGTGGTCATCGCTATCGCCGGAACCTTGCTGCATGTCCTGCTCAAGGAAATGCGTCCGCGCGTCGCCCTGCTCGGACGGATCGCCGGCCGGCCCGGCTTCTACAAGCTCCATCGCAGCGAACGCGCGGCCCCGGTGCCCGGCATGGTGATCTTTCTCGTCCAGGGCAGCATCCTGTTCTTCAATACGGACTTTCTGCGCGACCGTTTCGAGAGCGTGGCGCAGACGGTGCCGCCGGGTACCGACTGGTTGCTGGTCGACGCAAGCGCCGTCGCCCAGATCGATACGACGGCGGTCGCCATGCTGCAGAAGCTGCGGGCCGATCTGTCGGGGCTCGGCCTGACGCTGGTTCTGGCCGAACTCCACCGCGAGCCCTGGGAGATCCTGCAGCGGGCTGGCTTCTTCGAGGGGCCGGAAGCGACAATGGTCTTCGACGATGTCGAGGATGCCGTCAGTGCGCTTGCGGGCCGCGAACCCGGCACCGTGGCGCAACCGGCGCCAGTCGGCGAAGGGCCGGTGGGCGAGGGGCGGCCCGGCTCCGTCTAGGCTGGCTCGGTGCGCCGGTACTCCCGGACCAGGATGTCGCCGCTGATGATCAGGACCCAGAGCGGAAAGACCAGGAACGCCCCGTCGACGACGTGGCTGCCGAGCAGGAGGAATGCAGCTGCGGCGTATCCGCAGAACGCCGTCCAGCGCGCAGCGATCCCGGTACGCAGTACGATGGTCGAGGCGGTCAGCAGGAAGACGCCGGAGACCTTCAGTGCGTAGACGCTGACCAGGAAATAGGAGAAGGAGCGCGCCAGAGTGAAGGTCACCGACCCGGCGAGCTCGCGCGGCAGCGCCGCATGCGTGGTCAGGATCGCCCCGATGGCGGCAGCCGCGGTGAACAGCATGGCGACGAAGAGCAGACCGCTGCCGAGGAAGACCGTCGCGAACAGCGGGTGCTCCTGCGCGCCGAGCCGGTCGCGCAGCACGCCCATGAACCAGAGAAAGGCGATGCCGGCGAAGGGGATGAGATGGAGCGCGAGCTCGACCTTCCAGGCCTGGGCGCCGAGCCAGTCGCCAGGGTCGCGCGGATGCAGCCGCAGCGTCTGGAGTACCAGCATGATCGCCGACAGGAGCAGGACTGAGAACAGGATGCCGGCGACGGCCGCGGCGCGTGGCGCCTTCAGCCCGGCAGGTGGGTGATGGGCGGGCGACGCCATGCTCGACCCCGTTTGACTGTGAATGCGGCGGCCGCGCGTGGCTGCTGCCCTACGGATCGGCGAAGCGCAGCAGGCCCAGGCGCTCGGCGCAGGACACGAGCTCGACCACCGAGCGGATCTGCAGCTTCTCCATCACCTTGTGGCGATGCGCCTTCACCGTCCGCTCCGTGGTTCCGAGCACGAAGGCGACCTGCTTGTTCATCTTGCCGCGGATGACGAGATCGAAGACCTCGCGCTCGCGCCGTGTCAGGAGCAGCAGGCGCTGCCTTGCGGCGCGCAGCCGGCTTTCCTGCTGGCTGGCGAGGCGGTGGCGCGCGATGGCGCGATCGATCGCGACGATCAGCTCCTCGGAGGCCACGGGCTTGGTGAAGAAGTCCTCGGCCCCGGCCTTGATCGCCTTGACGCCGCTACGAACGTCGCTCTGGCCGGAAAGGCAGATCACCGGGAGGTTGGAGCCGGCCTTGTTCAGCCGGTCGAACAGGTCGGGCACGTCGGTGTCCGGCTTCTCCACATCGACGAGGATGCAGCTGGCGCCTTCATCGTCCGGTATCTGGCTCAGGATCTCGTCGGTGCTGCCATACGCCTTGGTTCGGTAACCGCAGGCGCGGAGCAGGCCGTCGATCCCGGCCTGGGCGGATAGATCTCCTTCAACGATATGCACGAGACCTGACATGGCTTTCCCCCGATCTACTGCCTGGCGGGCAGCCGCTCCGCCGGTCACCTCGGAATGCGCGCGGCCTCAGGGTGGCTTCAACGAGTCTCGGTCGCAGCGTTGATACCTGGTCGCTATGCCGCCCTCCGGGCCGAGATAGCGATTTAGCGTGCCGCTCTCCGCCAGCGCGAACACCACGCGGGCGCTGTCGGACGAGACGGTGGTGGTGCAGCTCAGATTCAGCATCTGTCTCGCGCCTTGCGCGGTCATGCGGACGATCCTGCAGGTAGCGAGCGGGGTCGCCAGCCGCTGGCCGGCAATGATGAAGGCCGGTGCGAAGGCGGCTGCCGGCCGCCGAAACGCTATTGCCGCTCCCTTCTGGATGAAGACGCCGGAGCAGGCGCCACCTTCCTCGAGCCAGGCGCCCTGGAAGGCGCTTGCCTGCGCCCGCACCTCCGAGGAGAGAGGTGGGCTGAGCGCGGCCGTGGCCACAGACGCGGCAAGGAGCGTCAGGCGGCAGATCGATGCGGTCATCCAGCCTCCATCGCCAGTGCAGGCTCGGTCGAGCAGCGGGCGCCGGAAGCCGACGCGCTCAGTCGATCCGGGATGGCAGGACGCGTGTCGGAGTATCATCACCGACGGTATCGCAACCTGAACGGGTTGCTGCGTCGCGCCGCCGCCATGCCGCTGCGCTCAATGTCTGGCAGCAGTGCAGGCCGCAAAGGCCGTTCCGGGAAGTAGGTTACGGTTGGCTACGTTGGGCTGGGTCGTCGCGCGACCCGGCTGCCGGCGCCGCCGCATGCTGCTGCGCGTCCCAGGCGGATAGCTGGGTCCGCACCGGGAAGCCAGCCTGGATTGCGCCACGGATCAGGATGGCGCGGTCCCTGATGTTGAAGTTGCGCCGCTCGAGCTCGCCGTCGAAATCGGCGAAGAAGCCGGGGCGCAGCTTCAAGAACTCGGCGCGGGCCTGCGCGGCTTCATGACCCATGCCGCAGCGGGCGAAGATCAGTGCAGCAACGAAGTGATAGATCGAGAAGCGCTGCAGATTGGCGCGCTTGATCAGGTCGACGGCTCGCGCATCTTCGCCCTGCATATAGGCGGCAAGGGCGAGAAGCCCGGTGTAATAGCTGGAATGGCCGGGATTCTTGGCCATCGCCTCTTCGATAAGGCTGGCCCCGCGCACCCAGTTGCCGGATTGCGCGACCCAGGCACCGAATTCGCCGAGCAGTTCGGTGTCATTGGGATTGAGCGCCCGCGCCTGCGCGCCGATGCGCAGCGCTTCGGCTGCCTCACCGCTGAAGTAGAGCACCGTCATCAGCGCTTGCAGCGCCCGTACATTCTCGGGCGCCAACCTGACCGCGCGCTCGGCGGCGGCCCGCGCCCGGACCATCGGCGTCGGTTGGCCGCCGCGGCGGTTCAGCTTGAAGCGTTCCTCGTCGAGATAGAGATAGGACAACATCGCCCAGCTGGTCGCATGCTGCGGATAGCGCTCCGTGACCTGCTCCAGGCACTCGCGAGCCTGCGCGTGCTCGGCGGCGTCGATCACGGTGCGGTAATGGTAGAAGCGGTAGGAGCAATCCTGCGGCGGACTGGCGAGGCCGAGCTTTCCCGGCCGCACAAGCGGCGGATTGGTGAAGATGACCCCATAGGGTTGCGCGACAGCGGTCGCGACATTCGCGGCGATCGTCGTTTCGATCTCGACGATCGGCTTGTCACGCGGGTCGGCGTCGTAGGTCCCGGCCCACAGGACGATCGCGCTGTCGCCGTCCAGCACGCGTGCGGATATCCGCAGCTTGCCATCTGACAGGCGGATGCCGCCCTCCAGCACATAGCGATTGCCGGGAAGGCGCTGGGGCTCGCCGGCTGTGCCGGGCGCCGGGCCGGGTGAGGGCTCGCGGGCGAGGACGGTCAGCTCCTTGAAGCGGGTGAGCTGCGCCAGCAATTCCTCGGAGAGACCGGCGGCGTAGTAGTTGACCTCTGGTTGGCCCGAGAGATTGGCGAAAGGCTTGAGGGCCAAGGACGGTCCCTCGGGCATGGATGACGCCCTTGCGGAGGTTACAGGCTGTGGTGGGGTCGCAAGCCAGGCGAGGTAGCCTGCTGCGAGCATTGTCAGCGCGAGGAGCGAGCCTACAAGCCAGGGCGGACTCCGCCCGGGGGAAGCGGCGGTGTCGCTGCCATGCCGGTCGACGCGCAGCGGCGCAGCGGACTGGGCGTCATCTCCATGCTGCTGCCGCCATTGGAAATGGGGCACATAGGCGCCTTTGGGGATCTCGATCAGGACAGGGGCGGAATTGCCCGCCAACAAGTAGTAGCGCTCCAGAGCACGCCGCAGGCGCCCTGCTTCGATGCGCACGACCGGGTCGTTCTGGATGTCGAAATTGGCGTCCCGGCCGAAGACCTCGACCGCCACGGAATAGGCCTTGATCCGGTCCGCGCGGCCGGCGAGCGTCTCGTTGACCACATAGATCAGGAAGTGACGCACTCGCGCCGGCACGCTGAATTCGGCACTGGCGAGAATGCGGTCCAGCTGCGCGCGGATTTCCTGCTCCGGCGGGGGCGGCCCCGGCAGAGCAGCACTGTCCTCATCACAGTTCCTGGGCCGCTGCAGCTCCACGGAATAGGCTCCCCCGAGCCGGACATCCGGATAGTAAAGGCAAGGCGAGGCGGTAGTTCTGTGTAACCTCCCGTTATTTACTCCCAACACGGCCGGCAGGCCACATAATTATGGCCTTTCGCGGGGGGCTCGATCCTATGGATACGGGCGTTCTGGCTGCCATCCGGCGCCTGCCGAAACACAAAAAGGTGATCGAGGAGCTGGTGCTGGTCAGCGAGAGCTTCCGCAATATCTGCGGAGACCTCGCCGAGGCGGAACTGGCGCTACAGCGCTGGGAAGCCTCGGAAGCGCCCGGGGCCACTGCCCGGCGTGACGAATACAGGCATTTGGTCGACGGGCTCGAGGCCGAGCTCAGGCAGGCGATACACGAACGTCAGGCCCGGCATTCCGGGCGGCATGGAGGCTAGGCATCGGACCGAAAGAACGGCTGTGGCTTTCGGACGCAACCGATGCTTCGATGAGGGGATGGGACGCCGCTGCGCCTCGATTGGACGCAGGGCTCTCAGGAAGCAGACTGGTGTTCCTCAGGGTGGAGAGTTCCGATGTCGAAGCATGCAAGCTGGATCCTCGCAATCTCGTTGGCCATTGGCGCTGCGGGCTGCGCCACGACTCCCACGGTGACGAGCGAGACCGTGATCGTGGCCGGCGTGGGCGCGGTCGAGGTCGAGCGTATTGATGTCGAGGTCGTCACCATCAATCAGGCGACGCGCATCGTCGTCGTCCGCCAGGGACAATATGCCTGGCGCGTGATGGTCCCCGAGATCTTCGGCGATCTGAATGCAATCCGCCCGGGCGACAGGCTGCAGATCCGGCGAGTCGAAGGCGCAGTGCTCGGCGCCCGGCGGGCGAAGCGGGGCGCCCGGCCTGAGATCGTCTACACCGAGGAGGTCAGCGCGCCGCGCTTCCAGAACCTGCCCGACAGGTTCGTCGAACGCTCGCTCACCCTCACCGCGAAGTTCGAGAGCTATGATCCGGCTACCGGCATGGTCAACTATGTCGGCCCCGCGGGGCCGCGCACTCACAGGGTGGTCGATCCCGATATCGCGAAGGATCTGCGGCGCCTGCGGCGCGGCGACATGGTCGATCTGACCTTCGCCGAGGCCATTCACGTCGTCAGGCTCTGAACAGGCCGGAACTCCGCCGCAGGTCGCCCGCGCGGCGACCTGCGGCGGAACCCGACGCAGGAGTTGCGCAAAATGTCGACCGCAAGTTCCAAACCGCAGGCGGCTACGCTGGCCGATGAGAGCTTCATGTCCGCCGACGATCTCCGCTCCTATATGGCGGAGCTCGAAATGGCCAAGGCCTCGAAGCTGCTGGGCGCCATGGACAAGGCCGAGGAGGCCCGGCTCAAGCTCGTGGCAACCTTGAAGGAAGAGATTGCCGTCACTCCGGCGAAGGTCGCGGAGATCAAGCAGAGTCTGGCGAACAAGACCCGCGCCGCCGCCGAACGCGGCGAGAAGGAAGTGATGGTCATGCGCTTCCCGAGCGCGCTCTGCACCGATCGCGGCCGGGCCATCAACAATTCCGAGGCGGATTGGCCGACCACGCTGACGGGGCGGCCGCGCCAAGCCTATGAATTCTGGAAGGAGCATCTTCAGCCGGCGAAGTACAAGCTGCGCGCCATGATCGTAGAATGGCCGGGGGGGCTGCCGGGCGACGTGGCGTTCTTCCTGAGCTGGTCCTAGCGGCCGGAGCACGACGATGAAAGCGGACACGATCAAGCCCATGAAGCGCAAGCAGTATGAGCGCGAACTGCGCGAGCTGCACGGCGAGTTGGTCAAGCTCCAGGAATGGGCGAAACATGCCGGGGGCAAGGTCTGTATCGTTTTCGAGGGGCGCGACGGTGCCGGCAAGGGCGGGGTGATCAAGGCGATCACCGAGCGGGTCAGCCCGCGCGTCTTCCGTGTCGTCGCGCTGCCGCCGCCGACCGAGCGCGAGCGCTCGCAGATGTACGTCCAGCGCTATGTGCCGCATCTGCCTGCTGCCGGCGAGATCGTGATCTTCGACCGCAGCTGGTACAACCGTGCGGGAGTCGAGCGGGTCATGGGCTTCTGCACGGAGGAGCAGGCCAAGAGCTTCCTGCAGATCGTTCCCAGCGTCGAGAAGGCTATCGTCGATTCCGGTGCCATCCTGCTGAAATACTGGCTCGAGGTCGGCCAGGAGGAGCAGACCCGCCGCATGGAGGAGCGCATCAACGACCCCAGGAAGATCTGGAAGCTCTCGCCGATGGATCTCAAGTCGTATTCGCGCTGGTACGAATACTCGCGCGCCAGGGACGAGATGTTCCGTGCCAGCGATACGGCCTGGGCACCCTGGTACGCCGTTCACTCCGACGACAAGCGCAAGGCGAGGCTGGCCATCATCTCGCACATATTGAGTTCTGTTCCTTACGAGGACCTGCCGCGCGAAAAGATCAAGCTGCCCAAGCGACAGAAGCCGCATGGTTACGAGGAGGTCAACTTCGCCCGCAACTGGATAGGCTAGATCAAAATCCGCCTGCGAACTCCGGACGGACGGGCGTCCGGTCGATCGGGTTGATTCAATCTGGCCGAATTCGGCTCTAAGCTATTGATAGAGAACGCGCGATCCGACTAGCTTGTATTGCAGGCTGGTCGCGGCGTGCTCTTGATCTGGAGTGTTCTTATGGCCGCTGGCCTTCACCCCTTGGCGCCGCATCATCTGCCGGGTTTCATCACCGCGCCTGGCGAAACGGATACGCTGCTGGTCGTAACCGGCATCATCCTCCTGGCGGCGGTGCTCGGCGTCGGCCTGATCTTCCTGCGCCTGCATACGCTGCCCGAGCGCATGGCGCACAAGTCCCAGAAACTTCAGTTCGAGATCGTCGCGGTTCTAGGCCTGTTGGCTCTGTTCACCCATGTGCATCTGTTCTGGGTCGCGGGCCTGCTCCTGGCGCTGATCGACATCCCGGATTTCTCGGGCCAGTTCGGCAGGATGGCGCATGCGCTCGAGCGCATCGCCGGGGTGAAGCCTCCAGCGGACGAGACGGAGATCGGCGAAGCGCAGTCGGCCGATGCCGCCCATGGCGCGAGCGAAGGCCATGCCCCCGCCCGCAAGGAGTCCGGCCATGCTTGAACTGCTGGTCTGCTCGCTCCTCACCATCGTTCCCGACTACCTCTACCGGCGGTTCCGGCAGGGCAAGCGGCTCGGCAAGGAGATCACGTTCTACTCGGTCTGGTTCGAGCTGCGCTGGGGCATCATCTCCTGCCTGATGCTGACGATCGGCCTGATCACAGTGATCTTCTACAATCATCCGTCGACGACGAATGCGACCGTGATGTTCCGGACCATCCCGATCGTGCCTGAGATCAATGGCCGGGTCGCGCAGGTCCATGTCGGCGTCAGTGGTGATGTCAAGAAGGGCGATCCGATCTTCCGGCTCGACAGCAGCCGGCAGGAAGCGGCGGTCGCGACCGCCCGGAACAAGGTCGCCGAGGTTGAGGCCTCGATTGTCGTCGCCAGGGCCGATCTCCTCACTGACGAGAGCAAGATCCTCGAGGCGAGGAGCGCGCATCAGCAGGCGCTCGACGAGCTCGAGACCAAGCAGGAGCTGCGCCGGCGCAATGACGACATCGTCGCGCGTCGCGAGATCGAGCGGCTCGAGAACCTGGTCGCCGGGCGCGAGGCAGCGGTTTCCGCGGCCGTCGCCTCGAAAGCCAGCGCGGAAACGCGGATCTCGACCTTGCTGCCGGCCGAGAAGGCGAGCGCCGAAGCGGCGCTGGTGCAGGCGCAGGCCGATCTCGACCGCACGGTGGTGCGCGCCGGCGTTACCGGGCGTGTCGAACAGTTCACGCTGCGCGTCGGCGATGTCGTCAATCCGCTGCTCAGGCCGGCCGGCGTGCTGATCCCCGAGGAAGCGGGCAGGACAACCTTGCAGGCCGGTTTCTCCCAAATCGAGGCGCAGGTCATGAAGGTCGGCATGGTTGCGGAAGCGACCTGCCTCTCCAAGCCCTGGGTGATCATCCCGATGGTCGTCACCAATGTGCAGGATTTCATCGCTGCCGGTCAGGTGCGCAGCGGCGAGACGCTTCTCGATGTGCAGCAGGTTTCCAAGCCGGGGACGCTGCTGGCCTTCCTGGAGCCGCTCTATGCCGACGGGCTCGACGGTGTCACTCCGGGCAGCACCTGCATCGCCAACGCCTATTCCAGCAATCACGAGCTGATCGCATCCGGGAAACTCTCGACCGGACGCAAGATCATCCTCCATGGCGTCGACGCGGTCGGGCTGGTCCACGCGCTGCTGCTGCGCATCCAGGCGCTGGTCCTGCCGATCCAGACGCTCGTGTTCAGCGGGCATTGAGACGGGCCGACGGGTTAGCGCCTCACCAAGGCGACGACCCGTCTCTCCCAGCCATTGCGGCGCCGCCCTCGACGCGGCTGGCCGGGGCATGCGAAACTAGGCTCAGGGAGCGCGGCAGGAGCGCTCCTCTCACATTCTGGCTCGCCGCATGCGTCGTCGCTCCCTTCTGGTTGCCTTGGCAGGGTGCGGGCTCGCGCTCTGCGATCACGCGGTGCGGGCGGCGGCGCCAACCAAGCTGATCGCGGTGATAACCGCGCTGCCGCTCGACCATCCCGTCGTGCGTTCCAGGATGGCCGAGCTTCGCGGCCTGCTGGCCGAGCGTGGCTGGGTCGAAGGCGGCAATCTGCGCGCGATCTGGCGGTTCTCGGGCGCCAGCGAGGGCGATCTGGCACGCGCCGTCGGCGAGACGCTTCAGGACCGGCCCGACGTCATCATCGTCGGTTCCAGCACCGAGGCCGAGGCGGTTCTTGCCGAAACACGGCGGATCCCTGTCCTGTTCAGCACCGCCTCCGATCCTGTCGGAAGCGGCTTCGTGCGCTCGCTCGAGCGTCCGGAAGGCAATGCTACCGGTTTCAGCAACAATGACCCCGCCATGTCGGCGAAATGGCTCGAATTGCTGGGCGAGATCGCCCCGGCGACCCGCCGGATCGGCGTGGTCTTCAACCCGCGCACCACACCGGCAGCGGGCGAGACCTATCTCGCGAGCCTGAACGCCAGCATCTCGGAGCAGGGCTTGGAGCTCGAGACGCTGCCGGTGCCCGAACCAGCCGCGATCGAGCGGTTGCTCGTCGCTTTCGCGGCGCAGGGTCCCGGCAGAGGGTTGGTCTTCCTGCCGGATAGCTTCACCTTTCGCCATGCCGGCCGATGCACCGCGGCGGCGGCGCGCGGGCGGCTGCCGGCGATCTATCCGTTCGATGCCTTCACGCAACAGGGCGGGCTGATGTCCTACACCGGTGCCCGTGAGGGCACGGCCGAACTCATGGCGACCTATGTCGACCTGATCCTGCGCGGCGCGAATGTCGCGGAGCTGCCGGTGCAGTTCTCCCGTAGCTTCGAGCTTGTCATCAACGAGAAGGCCGCCGCCGCGCTCGGACTTGGCCTGCCGCCTTCGCTGCGGATACGCGCTCAGCGGATTGTTTCGTGACGCGGCACGACGCTGCACCGCGAAACGCCTCTGAGCCGCGTGGCGCGCTCGGTCGGCGGTATGCGCTGTTCATGGCCGTCGCGATCTGCCTTGCGCTGGGGCTCAGCACGGCCGTCTCGACCTATTTCGCCTTCTCGGACCAGAGGGCACTCGTGGTCCGTGTGCAGCAGGAACAGGCCCGGGCGGCGGCGCAGAGGATTGGCGCTTTCGTGGCCGACATCATGCATCAGCTCGACTGGGTCGCGCAGAGCGGTGCTGGCGACAATTCGGCCGAGGAGCGTCGGCTGGACGGTCTGCGGCTGCTGCGGCAGGTGCCGGCCATCCTCGAACTGCGCCAGATCGATCCGACAGGGCGCGAGCAGCTCGCGCTTTCACGCATCGAGCGCGACCGGATCCGCAGCGGCGTCGACTGGTCGGCGGATCCCGGTTTCAAGACGGCGCTCGCGCAGGGCAGCTTCCATGGCGATGTCCAGTTCCGCCGGGGCTCGGAGCCCTATGTGGTGCTGCTCCGGCGCGGCGAGGCACCGCCACATTGGGTCGCGCAGGCGACGGTCAACCTCGTTTTCATCCGCGATCTGGTTTCCCGGCTCAAGGTCGGCGAGGCCGGCCGCGCCTATATCGTCACGCAGTCCGGGCGGCTGATCGCTCATCCCGATCTGCGCTTCGTCCTCCGCAATACCAAGCTCGCTGACCTCATCGGCGCGCATCAGGCTGCGGGAGAGCCCGGGGCTGGGCTTTCGACGACCGATATCGAGGGGCGCAAGGTGCTGTCGGTCATGGCGGCGGTTCCCGACCTCGACTGGAATGTGGTGGTCGATCTGCCTGAATGGGAAGCCTTCGCTCCGATCCATGCATCGCTGCTGCGTTCGCTTGTGTTCCTCGCGCTGGCGCTTCTCGCCGCAATCGTCGCCGCAATCGCCTTGAGCCGGAAGCTTGTGGCGCCGGTCAAGGCTCTTGGCGACGGCGCGGCTCGGATCGGCCGGGGACAATTGCACGAGCGGATCGATATCCGCACGGGTGACGAGCTTCAGGAACTCGGGGAGCAGTTCAACCAGATGGCCGAAAGTCTGGAGGAAAGTCGCGCCATGTTGGAGGACAAGGTTGTCGCCCGCACTGCGGCCCTGAAGACGGCGCTGGAGCTGGCCTCCGCGGGACAGAAGGCTGCGGAGGAGGCGACCCGGGCAAAATCCAGGTTCCTGGCGGTGGTCGGCCACGATATCCGGACGCCGCTCTCCGGTGTGCTCGGCGTTCTGGATCTGCTCGATCGAAGCCGCCTGAGCCAGCGCGATCGCCGCCTCGTCGCCATGGCCGCCACCTCGGGCGAAGCGCTCGTCGATCTGGCCAATGCGACGCTCGACCTGTCGCGGCTGGAGGCTGGGAGCGAAAGCCTCGACCTGCGCGATTTCGATCTTGGCGCGCTGCTCGAGGCCGCCGATGCCCTGATGCGTCAACCGGCTGAGCAGAAGGGGCTTGCCCTGAAGCTGCGGCGCCCGTCGCCCGATTATGCTCGTGTTCATGGCGATCCCGGCAAGATCCAGCGCATCTTGATCAACCTCTTGCGCAACGCGATCAGCTTTACCGAGCGGGGCGAGGTCGAGTTCAGCGCCGAGCTGGAGCCTCCGTCGGCCGGCGGCAGCATCTGGTTGACGCTCATGGTCCGCGACACCGGTATCGGCATCGACCGGGCGATGCAGGGCCAGATCTTTCGTGATTTCGTGCAGGTCGATCCGGAAACGGGCCGGCGCAATGGCGGTGTCGGGCTGGGCTTGGCGATCTGCAGCAAACTGGCGGAGCTGATGGGCGGCTCGATCTCCGTCGCCAGCACCAAAGGGGAAGGCAGCAGCTTTTCCGTCAGGCTGCCCTTGGGGACGGCCAAGGGAGAACCGCGGCCCGTGGACCGGACGCCGACGCAGATTCAACGCGTCCTCGTTGTCGACGACGACCCGGTGACCCGCGAGGTTGCCCGGGTCATGGTCGGCAAGGCTGGCCACAAGGTGCAGGCCGTAGCCTCGGGCGAAGCGGCGCTGGCAAGGCTGCGCAAAGGCGCCTTCGACCTCGTGCTGCTCGACATGCACATGGCCGGCATGGACGGCGTCGAGACCGCACTGGCGATGCGGGAATTGCCGGGAGCTTCGCAGCTCCGGATCATCGCGCTGACGGCTGATGTCTCTCCTGAGACGATGCGGCGGATGCGTGCGGCGGCGCTGACGACGATCCTGTCGAAGCCGATCACGTCGGCATCGCTGATGCAGGCCATCGGGCGAGGTGGGGCCCGTCGCGGCGAAGGGCCGTCTGTGGCGCTTTCGGCGGAGCTCCCCGTCGATGTCGCCTTCTTTCGCACACAGCGCGGCCTGATCGGCGAGGAGCGGACACGGCAGCTGCTCCAACTCTTCGCGACCGTGTCGGAGCAGATCATGAAGGACATGCGCACGGCGTTGATGGCTTCGGACAGGGTGGAGCTGCGGCGGCTGGCCCATCAGCTCGCGAGCTCGGCCGGTGCGGTCGGGTTCGGGCGCGTCGTCGTTCTGGCGGGCAGGCTCGAGCGAGAGGCGCTGGTCGTCGAGCCCGACGCGCTGGGACGCGCGGTCGAGCTGCTCGGCCGGGCCCGCAGCGACGCCTTCGAGGCTCTCGCCGGTCTCGAAGACGAGGCGCCCGGCCTTTCGGAGGTTCAGATGTCGCGTTCGACCGGCAGCCCGAGCCTGTAGCCGATACCGCTGACGGTGACGATGATCCCGGGATGTCCGGCATCGCTGAGCTTGCGCCGGAGTCGGGCGACCAGCGCGTCGACGCTGCGCGCGTCGACATCGGTGTAGCGGTTGCTGACCACCTCGATCAGATAGTCGCGTGTCAGGGCATGCTCAGTGCTTTCGACCAACGCCGCCAGCAGGTCGAATTCGCCGCGTGTGAGCCGGATCGGGTCGCCGGTGAGCGTCGCGAGCTCTCGCCGCAACAGGTCCATGATGAACGGGCCGAAGGTCGCTGTGGTGCTGCGCCGGGCCGTATCGCGCTCGATCCTGCGTCGCCGCAGCACCGAGCGGGTCCGGGCGAGCAGGTCGCGCAGGTCGACAGGCTTGCTGACATAGTGATCGCCGGCGAGTTCGAGCCCGACGATCCGGTCGATATCGGCATCGCGCTGCGTCACGAAGATGATGCCGGCATCCGAAAATGTCTGGAGCTCCCTGGCGAGCTCAAAGCCGTCACCATCGGGCAGCACGACATCGATGAAGATCAGCTCTGGCCTGAAGCTGCGGACGGCCCGCTTGGCCTGGGCGATCGTCTCCGCCTCCTGGATCTGGAAGCCCTGGTCGCTGAAATAGCCAGCGATGACCGCACGGGTGACGGGGTCGTCCTCGACGATGACCAGCCGTTCTCCCGATGTCGCGTCCATCAGCCCCGCAATCCCCGGCCGGCGGCCCCCTCCATGGCAGGTCTCGCGCTCTGGCCGGGCGGACGATCCAACAAGGATCGATTGAATTCAAGCGATTGCAGCCGCAATTGTTGACGGCTGTTCACCAGACGGCCGGCTGCGGTGCCGGCTTTAGCAAGGCGTCTCGACGACCCGCAGCTTTGGCCGGCGCAGGCGCTCGCGTCTCAGCGCGGCGATGGTGGCGGCATTCGCGCAGTACTGCTGATAGGTCAGCTCCGCTTCGTCGCGGTCGAGCCTTCGGCGGCAACGTTGTGTCATCGTGCAGCTCGCGCAGACGACCGCCATGTCGCGCATCACGGCCGGCTGCAGACGGGAGAGGCGCTCGGCGTCGAACCCGGTGCTGGCGAGAAGCCGCGGCAGCAGCTCGTTCTCGGACGCATCGCGCAAGGCCAGATCGTAGAGATCCGCCTGGCTTACGGCGATGTCGCTGGCCAGTTCGCGCAGGCCATCACGGCCGAGCGCATCAAGTTCGCGGCGCGCGGAATGGCGCTGCCGCCAGCGCTGTGCGAGTTCGGAGAGATGCATGGTTTCCTCCTCCTGGAGAGCAGCATCTACCAGGCCGCGGTGCGGAACATTGCTGCAGGTCAAACAATCGGGCGATCGCGCCAGCCAGGCGGCAAACGCCCTCGGGCTCGTGGCTGCGCGAAAAAGAATGGCGCGCGCGGCCTCAATCAGGGCGACCCCGGCCAGCGCGGCAGATGCGGATCGACCCCTGCCAGTTTGCATTCGATCAAAGAAGCGCGCCGCCATGCGGGGTACGAGGTAACCGGGAACAGTCGATTTTCGGAGCTTTCGATGCAGGGCGCGCACTACGCGGACGAGCGGCTTCCGCGCTACACCAGCTATCCGACCGCGCCGCATTTCAATGCCGGCGTCGACGCTGCGACCTATGCCGGCTGGCTGAAGGCGCTGCCGGCGGGGACGACGACCTCGCTCTATCTGCACGTGCCGTTCTGCCGCTCGATGTGCTGGTATTGCGGCTGTCACACCACGGTCGCCCTGCGCGACGGCCCGATCGTCGACTATCTCGCCGTGCTGCGCAGCGAGATCCCGCTCGTGGCCGGGCAGCTCTCCGCTCCGCTCGACGTGCGCCATATCCATTTCGGCGGCGGCACGCCGACGATTATCGAGCCGCAGGAATTTGTCGCGCTCGTCGCGCTGCTGCGCCAGCATTTCGCCGTGCATCCGCAGGCCGAGATCGCCGTCGAGATCGACCCGCGCCGGCTCGGCATCGAGATGACGGCGGCGCTCGCCGCGGCGGGCGTCAACCGTGCCAGCCTCGGCGTGCAGAGTTTTGACCCGGCGGTGCAGAAGGCGATCAACCGCATCCAGAGCGTCGAGCAGACCGCGAGCGTCGTTACGGGCCTGCGTCGCGCCGGCATCGAGGAGGTCAGCTTCGACCTGATCTACGGGCTGCCGAAGCAGACGCTGCAGTCCTGCCGCGACACTGTCGAGCAATGCCTCGCCATGCGGCCGGACCGGTTCTCGATCTTCGGCTATGCCCATGTCCCGGAATTCAAGAAGCATCAGCGCCGGATCGCGGTCGAAGACCTGCCGGACGGGCAGGCCCGGCATGAGCAGGCCGAGGCGATGGCCCAGCAGCTCGTCGCTGCCGGCTATGTCCGCATCGGGCTCGACCATTTCGCCCGGCCGACCGATGCGATGGCGCAGGCCCTGGCGCAGGGCCGGCTGCACCGCAATTTCCAAGGCTACACCACCGATCGTTGCGAGGCGCTGATCGGCTTCGGCGCTTCGGCGATCGGACGCCTGCCGCAGGGCTTCGTCCAGAACGAGGTGGTGATCGGGCGCTATGCCGAGCGCGTCGCCGATGGCGCGCTGCCGACCGGCAAGGGCTATCGGCTGACCGCCGAGGACCGGCTGCGGGCGGCCTTGATCGAGCGGGTGATGTGCGATCTTGCCGTCGATATCGACGCCGTCTGCGATGAGCACCCGGTCGACCGCGGGGTCCTGGCTCCGTCGCTCGCCAAGCTCGAGGACCTGTCGCGCGATGGCCTGATTCGCTTCGATGGCAGCCGGGTGCTCTTGCCCGAGGACGCGCGCCTGTTCGTGCGCAAGGTCGCCTCGGCCTTCGACGCCCATCTCGACCAGTCGCAGCGCCAGTTCAGCCGGGCAGTCTGAGCTGCCGGGAGCATGTCGCGCTTGCTCGGAACCACTTCGTCATCCCGGAGCGGGGCCGCTTCGCTGCGGCCGGGCTGACGGAGAAACGTGGTGTATAGTTGGCGCCTCTATTCGCCGGCCGTGGCGGCCAAGTCTGTTTCCATCTCTCCCTGCCAGGCGAGGGGGGCGATCTCGTCGAGCCCGAGGCCGAGCAGGCCGATGGCGCGCAGCGCGATCTGGTCGATGATCGCGGCGATGTCCGGCGGCCGCAGATAGAAGGCCGGGACCGGCGGCGCGACGATGGCGCCATACTCGGTGACCTGCGCCATCGCCCGCAGATGGCCGAGATGCAGCGGGCTCTCGC
This sequence comes from Allobosea rubneri, assembly GCF_032464875.1. Classification (NCBI taxonomy): domain Bacteria; kingdom Pseudomonadati; phylum Pseudomonadota; class Alphaproteobacteria; order Hyphomicrobiales; family Alloboseaceae; genus Allobosea; species Allobosea rubneri. The sequence continues at coordinate 118,066 of NZ_JAWDID010000011.1, read as the reverse complement.
GGGCGATCAGGACCAGCCGGCGGCGCTCCTTGAGCTGCACATCGGCGGCGCGCACCAGCAAATTGCCGAGCTGGCCATAGGCGATGGCGCAGAGCGTATGCATCGAGCAGGGAGCCACGATCATCCCCGCCACCGGGAAGGACCCGCTCGCGATTGAGGCGCCGATATCGCAATGGTCGTGGTGGACATTGGCGAGGGCGAGCGCCCGTGCCAGGGCGTCGGGACCGACCTCGGCGGCGAGCGTCCGCTCCGCTGCGCGCGAGACCACGAGATGGGTTTCGACCCGGCCGGAGGCTGCGAGCCGTTCGAGCACGCGCAGCCCGATCGCCGCGCCGGATGCGCCGCTCAGCCCGACGATGACCCGCAGCGGGCGGCTCGAAACGGTGGCGGGCCCCGGAAGGGCGGCGGCGGGCGGAAGCTGGTTCATGGTGCGGTTCCGGGCGGCGTTGCGAGGCCGAGCGAGGGCCAGAGCGCGTCGATGCGGGCGCTGACTTCAGGATCCATCGCCATCGGGGCGCCCCATTCGCGTTGGGTCTCGGGCGGCAGCTTGTTGGTGGCGTCGATGCCGAGCTTGCCGCCGAGGCCGGGCTTGGGAGAGGCGAAGTCGAGATAGTCGATCGGCGTGTCGGCGATCGTCACGAGGTCGCGGCTGGCGTCCGAGCGGGTCGCGACCGCCCACATCACCTGCGCCCAGTCGCGTGGGTTGATGTCGGCGTCGACCACGATGATCAGCTTGGTGTAGCTGAACTGCGGCAGCATCGACCACAGGCCGAGCATCAGCCGGCGCGCCTGGCCGGGATAGCGCTTGGCCATGGCGACGACCGCGATCCGGTAGGAGCAGGCCTCCGGCGGCAGCCAGAAATCGACCACCTCCGGGAATTGCCGCTGCAGCAAAGGCAGGAACAGCGTGTTCAGCGCCTCGCCGATGCGCGAAGGTTCGTCGGGCGCGCGTCCGGTGAAGGTCGAAAGATAGAGCGGCGCCCGGCGCATCGTCACCGCGGTGACCCGCATCACCGGGAAGGGCTCGACCGCATTGTAGTAGCCGGTATGGTCGCCGAACGGGCCTTCCAGAGCGGTTTCGTCTGGCGAGACCAGCCCCTCGATGACGATCTCGGCCGCGGCCGGCACGGCAAGCGGCACGCTGACGCAATTCGTAAGGGCCGGCCGCTCGCCGCGCAGCAGGCCGGAAAAGCGCATCTCCGAAACGGTCTCGGGTAGCGGCAGCACGGCCGACAGGATCGTCGCCGGGTCGGCGCCGATCACCACGGCGACCGGCATGTCACGACCGAGCCTTCGCCATTGCGCATGATGGCGGGCGCCGCCGCGATGGGCGAGCCAGCGCAGGATGGCGCGGTCCTTTCCCAGCACCTGCATGCGGTAGACGCCGAGATTGCACTCGTCCTCGGGCGTCGGCTCGGGCGGCGCGGTGATGACCAGCGGCCAGGTGATCAGCGGTGCGGGCTCGCCCGGCCAGCAGGTCTGAACGGGCAGGGCCGTCAGGTCGATGTCGTAGCCGCGAAACACCTGCTCCTGCACAGGCGCCCGGTTCTCGCCGCGCGGGCGCATGGAGAGTGCCGCGCGCGCCAGCGGCAGCGCCTTCCAGGCTTCGGCGAGGCCGCGGGGTGGGCGCGGCTCGCGCAGCTCGGCGAGGGTTCGCCCGAGGGCAGGCAACTGTCCGGGCGTGCGGCCGAGCCCCCAGGCGACGCGCTCGACCGTGCCGAACAGATTGGTCAGCAGCGGGATCGGCGAGACCGTGCCGTCCGACCGTACCGGGCGCTCGAACAGCAGCGCCGGCCCTTCCTGCGCGATGACGCGGCGATGGATCTCGGTGATCTCGTGCACGACGCTGACCGGCTCGGCGATCCGCCGCAGCTGACCGGCGTCGTCGAGATGGGCGAGGAAGGCGCTGAGGTCGCGAAAGCGCGGCAGTTCACGGATCGGCAAGGGCAGGGGCTCCGGTTGCCGCACCATGCTCCCGCGCATTCCGCCTCGTCTTTGCGGTGGCGCAACGACCTGGCGGGTCTTTGCCGCGATCTTGCGGACAGGAGGAGATCGATGCCGAACAGCGCGACGCCGAATGCAGCACCACCTGGACCTCTGGTCCTGCCGCCCTGGCTCACCCACGCCATGGCACCGCTGCCGCTTGGGCCGCTGCAGCCGCTGCTGGCCTTGACGCTGTCGCGCATCGGTCGCCTCCACCCCGATCTTTACGGCCGCCTCGGCGAGCATGCCGAGAAGCGCTTCGGCATCGAGCCGACCGATCTGCCCTTCGCCTTCGTGCTGGAGCCGCGGCCGGAGCGCCCGCAGGCGCGCGCCGTCCGCCGGCTACCGCCCGGGCTCGATGTCCGCATTCGCGGCCCGCTGTCAGGACTGATCGGCATGGCCGAGGGCCGGCTCGACGGCGACGCGCTATTCTTCTCGCGGACGCTGTCGATCGAGGGCGACATGGAGGCGACGCTCGCTCTGCGCAACGCGCTCGACGACGCCCGGCTCGATTTCGGCACGCTCCTGCTCGGCTGCCTCGGCCCGCTCGGGACCCGCGCCGCCGCGTTCCTGCGCCGGCAGACCGGACGGGCCCGGCCTGCGCAGGCCGCACCCGGAGGCTCGTCTTGGAACTGATCTGCCCCGCCGGTACGCCGGCGAGCCTCGAGGCTGCCGTGGAGGCCGGCGCCGATGCGGTCTATTGCGGCTTCCGCGACGAGACCAATGCCCGCAACTTCCCCGGCCTGAATTTTTCGCGGGACGAATTGCGACGGGGCATCGCCTTCGCGCATCGCCACGGCGTCAAGGTGCTGGTCGCGATCAACACCTTCGCGCGGGCCGGTGTCTTCCAGCTCTGGCAGTCGGCGATCGACGATGCGGTCGCGGCCGGCGCGGATGCTCTGATCCTCGCCGATCTCGCGACGCTCGCCTATGCCGCCCGCCGCCATCCCGGCCAGCGCCTGCATGTCTCGGTCCAGGCGGCTGCGGCCAATCCCGACGCGATCCGCTTCTATGTCGAGCGCTTCGGGGCGCAGCGCGTGGTGTTGCCGCGCGTGCTCGGCGTGATGGAGATCGCCTCGATCGTCCGCGAGACGAGCTGCGAGACTGAGGTCTTCGTCTTCGGCGGCCTCTGCGTGATGGAGGAGGGGCGTTGCTCGCTCTCTTCCTACGCCACCGGAAAATCCCCGAACATGCAGGGCGTCTGCTCGCCGGCCGGCGATGTCGCCTATGCGCAGCAGGGTGGACGCATCGTCTCCAAGCTCGGCGGCTTCACCATCAACAGCTTCGAGAAGGACGAGCCCGCCGGCTACCCGACCCTGTGCAAGGGCCGCTTCGTCACGCCGAAGAGTACCGGTTACATTTTCGAGGAACCGGTCAGCCTTGACGCCGGCGTGCTGCTGCCGGCGCTGCGCGATGCCGGCGTGACGGCCTTCAAGATCGAGGGCCGCCAGCGCGGGCGGGCCTATATCGCCGGCGTCGTCCGCTCCTTCCGCGACATTCTCGCTGCCATCGACCAGGGGCGCAGCGCGCCGATGACCGGGCTCGTCGCCATGTCGGAGGGGCAGGCCAACACGGTCGGCGCCTATCGCAAGGCCTGGCGCTAGCCGCCACTCGCGCATCAAGGAAACTGCCGATGCAACTAACCCTCGGCCCCGTGCTCTACCACTGGTCACCCGAGCGCTGGCGCGACTTCTATTATCGCATCGCCGACGAGGCGCCGGTCGAAACCGTGGTGGTCGGCGAGGTCGTCTGCTCCAAGCGGGCGCCGTTCAAGCAGGACCTTCTCCCCGATGTGATCGAGCGGCTCGAGGCGGCGGGCAAGCAGGTCCTGCCGGCCTCGCTCATCCTGGTCTCGCTGCCGCGCGAGCGCCGCCAGAGCCGCGAGCTGATGCAGGCCGAGGACACCATGGTCGAGATCAACGACCTGACCTGCCTCGCCTCGCTGAACGGCCGGCCCTTCGCCGTCGGCCCGTTCGTCAACGTGTACAATGAAGGCGCGGCGAGCTTCCTGGCCGAGTGCGGCGCGAGCCGGATCTGCCTGCCGCCGGAGCTGCCGCTGCCGGCCATCGCGACGATCGCCGCCGCCCTGCCACAGCTGGCGATCGAGGTCTTCGCCTTCGGCAAGGTGCCGCTGGCGATCTCGGCACGCTGCTACCATGCCCGCGCCCACAAGCTGACCAAGGATAATTGCCGCTTCGTCTGCGAACTCGATCCCGACGGCATGCCGGTCAAGACGCTCGACGGCGCCGGATTCCTTTCGGTGAACGGGGTGCAGACACTCTCGCATGGCTGCGCCAGCCTGCTGCACGACATTCCGGCATTGCGCGAGGCCGGCGTCGCCTCGCTGCGGCTCTCGCCGCAGAGCTGCGACATGGTCGCGGTCGCCAAGCTGTTCCGCGATGTCGCCGACGGGCGTCTCGACGCCGAGGAGGGCGAGCAGCGGCTCGGCGAGCTTTATCCCGAGGTGCCGTTCGCCAACGGCTTCCTGCATGCGGTCCCCGGGCATCTTCGGGTCGGAGCGGGCGTCTGAACCGCCAGCGAGTGCGGAAACGGAGGCGGGCATGAACGGCGGCCAAGGCGGAGTAGCGCGTCCCGGCTCCGAGCCGGCCAGCCGGGCGACCCCGGCGAGCGAGCTGATCGGCCGGTTGCGCCGGGTCCTGCGGCCGGAGGATCTCGACTGCGCCTGCCGCGAGCGGCTCGACGGCGCGCTCGAGCGGTTCGACCAGCTCGAACGCCGGCGCGAATCCCGCCGGCAGCTCGCCAAGGCGCGCGACCATAAGGAGCGGGTCGCCGCGCTGCTCGGTTTCCTTTCGGATCTCGACTCGCTGACCGAGGCCGAAAGCGACCGCAGCGTCTTCGAGGAGATGGCGCTGCTCTTCGCCGAGATCGGCCGCAGCGCCCAGGCGGGCGCGGCGGCGTTGCGCGAGCTTTAGATCGCGCTTCAGGTTTCCTCTCCAAGGGATTCCACGAATGTGAGATTCCGGCTGTCCTCGCATGGGATGGCCGGCGCGTCGGCGGATTCCAGGGAGGCCACGGCCAATCTTCCCGATGTTTGACTTTTCGCAAAGTCGCGTGCGCTGCCGCAGCTAATGTTGCGGTGCAGCGAGGGGCTGACGAACCCGCTGCGCTGAAGGAGAGAAAAGATGTTCAAGATGATTCTGGCCGGCGCATTGATGACCCTGGCTGCCGCCGGCGCGAATGCGGCGGAAGTCGAGGTCAAGATGCTCAACAAGGGCGCCGCCGGGGCCATGGTGTTCGAGCCGGCGCTGATCAAGATCGCGCCCGGCGACACGGTGAAATTCCTGCCGACCGACAAGAGCCACAATGCCGAGAGCATCCCCGAGATGATGCCGGCTGGCGCCACGCCCTTCATCGGCAAGCTGAACGAGCAGGTCGACATCACCTTCAAGGAGCCCGGCGTCTACGGCATCAAGTGCAAGCCGCATTACAGCATGGGCATGGTCGCGCTCGTCGTGGTCGGCGACCCGACCAATCTCGATGCGGCTGCGGCGGCCAAGCATCCGGGCAAGGCCAAGACGACCTTTGCCGATCTGGTGGCCAAGGCGAAGTGAGCCGGTCGCGCGAACGCGCTGCCGTCCACCATCGAACGCGTGAACAGAAGGCGCGGCTGGCCGGCCGCGCCTATTGCCGTCGGGAGAACCATCATGGCGCCCATTCCGCGACTGCGCTCCTATGAGGGGCCGGCACTGCTCTCTTATGGCTTCCGGCCGTTCTTCCTGCTCGCGGCGCTGCAGGCCGGGCTGACGATCCTGGTCTGGCTGCCTTTCGTCACCGGGCGTCTTGCCATTCCGACGGCCTTCGGGCCGATCGACTGGCACATCCATGAAATGCTGTTCGGCTATCAGGCCGCGGCGATCGGTGGCTTTCTCCTGACCGCGATCCCGAACTGGACCGGCCGGCTCCCCGTTCAGGGAACGCCGCTGCTCGTGCTCGTCCTCGCCTGGGTCGCCGGGCGCATCGCCGTCTCGGCCTCGGCCTATATCGGCTGGCGCCTCGCCATGGCGGTCGACGCGCTTTTTCTGCTGCTGCTCGCTGCCGCGGCGGCGCGCGAGATCCTCGCCGGCCGCAACTGGCGCAATCTCAAGGTCGTCGTGCTGGTCGGGCTCTTGCTCGCCGCCAATCTCGCCTTCCATCTCGAGGCCGGACTGACCGGGGGCGCCGAAGTGTCCCGCCGGCTCGCCATCGCGGTCGTGCTGATGCTGGTCGTGCTGATCGCCGGGCGGATTGTGCCGAGCTTCACGCGCAACTGGCTGGCGCCACGAGGCGAGGGGCGCCTGCCTGTGCCCTTCGCTGGCTTTGACAAGTTCGTGCTGGCCGCCAGCGCCATCGCGCTGGCGCTCTGGGTCGCGTCGCCGGACGGTCCGGCTAGCGGCTTGGCGCTCGGGCTGGCGGCCTTGCTCAATCTTGTCCGGCTGGCGCGTTGGGCCGGCGACCGCTGCTGGCGCAATCCGCTGCTGATCATCCTCCATGTCGGCTATCTCTTCGTGCCGGTCGGCTTCGCCCTGACGGCGGCCGCGAGCTTCGGCCTGGTCGGCACCGGCGCCGGTCTCCACGCATGGACGGCCGGCGCCTTCGGCACGATGACGCTCGCCGTGATGTCGCGGGCGAGCCTCGGCCATACCGGCCGGCCGCTCGTCGCGACTGCAGCGACCCAGGCTTGCTATGTGCTGGTCGTCATCGGCACGGTCGCCAGGATCTGCTCGGCGCTCGGCCATGGCCCGGCCGCGCTGTTGCATGTCGCTGCGCTGTCCTGGTCGCTCGCCTTCCTGGTCTTCGCGCTGGCCTATTGGCAGGTGCTGACCGGCGCCCGCCTCGGCCCCAAGGCGCCGTCCGTCGCACAGCAGGCTTGAGATTTAGGCGCTCTTGAACAGCGCGCCGCTCCGGCGGTGCGCTATTCCGCGTTCTCGGCCAGACGGGTGAGGGCGGCCGCGTCGCAGACCACCAGCCTCTGCCGCCCGCCCTCGACCAGCCCTTGCGTCTCCCAGGCGCTGAGAATGCGCGAGACGGTGTGCAGCGTTGTGCCGGTCATCTCGGCGATGTCGCGGCGCGAGATCGGGAAGTCGACACGCATCCCGGTCTCGACGCGCATGCCGGCCTGCTCGACCAGTCGTAGCACCGCATGCGCGACCCGGCGCTCGACCTCTTCGGTCGACATCTCGCGGATGCGGGTATGGGCCTCGTCGAGGCGCTGGCCGATGGTACGGATCGCGCTCATCGCGAGCTGCGGATTGTTCTCGACGAAACCGTCCCAGGACTCGGTCGGCCAGCTCGCGACCAGGCTGTCGACCGCTGCCGTCGCGGTGCCGGGATAATCGGGGCGGCCGAGCGCGCGGGTGAAGCCGAACAGGTCGCCGGGATGGACGACGCGCACGATGATCTGCTGGCCGTCGCGCGTCACCTGTGTGACCTTCAGCCGGCCGTGCAGCAGGAGATAGAAGGCCTTGGCCGGGTCGCCCTGCTCGAAGACCGCATCGCCCTGCGGGACACGGCGCGCATTCGCCTGCGCCGTCATGCGGTCGAGCTGTTCGTCGCCCATCGTCGCAAACAGCGGAATGCTGCGCAGGACGCTGCGGTCCATTCCCACAGTATCGTCTTTCCTTTTGGCGGACCGGAGACCTCGCCCGCGACGAAGCCCCCGGACCCGGTCGGCGCCGGATTTGAGCGCAACCATCGGCAGCATTCAAGCCCGCGCGCTAGGCGGCAAGGGCGATCCGCAGGCCCGCCAGGGCGCACAGCACGGCCGCGTAGCCGATCAGCGCGCCGGCGAGCGCCCGGCTCTCCTGCTGCAGCCGCATGAAGCCGATCACGAGGAGCGCCGCCTTGATCAGGCTCAAGGCGGCGATGGCGAAACCGCGCGGCACCTGTGGAAGCAGCATGCTGGCGATGAGGCCGAGCGCGGTCGCCAGAAGCAGGGCGCCGAGCACGAGGGGCAGCGGGAGTTCGCGGAGGGAGGACATCTCAACCCAGATAGATGACGGGCAGGATCAGGAGCCAGACGAGGTCGATCGCGTGCCAGATGGCGGCGATCGTCCCGGTCCGGCGCGGCGTCGGCCGCCAGGCGATGGCGAGCATGATCAGCGCGACGAAGAGCACATGGGCCAGATGGAAGCCGGTGATCAGGAAATAGAGCTCGACGAGGCGGCTCTCCACGGCGGTGATGGCGGGGATCTCGCGGCCATAGGCGACGAGCTTGAGCGCGACGAAGGCGAGGCCGCCGAGCGCGGCGGCGATTAGGTTCCAGCGCGGTGACGGGCCGAAGGCGGCGCGGGCGGCGAAGAAGCCGCTGGTCAGCAGCACCGCCGTAGCGGCGCCGGCGAGCGGCAGGTCGAGCGCGCCGTGGAGTCTTGCGAGGGCCTGCGGATCGAGGAGCCCGAGAATCAGGAAGGCGATCAGAAACGCGCCGAAGACGGCGAACTCGCTCCAGATCAGGATCCAGAGCAGCAGTTCCATGCCGCCTTCATTGGTCGACTGGCCCGCTGCGAAGCGGGCCGGCGGAGTATGTGCGTTCATGCGGGGAGCAGCCGGCGCAGCCCGGCGGGAACCCGGTCCTGCCAGCGCTGCTCCTTGACCAGGCGGAAGCCGAGATTGTCGGGCGGGGTGCCGACCGAGCAGCCGCCGCTCTTGGGATTGCGGATGAACGAGGTCATCACGGCGCGGTGCTGGCCTTCGACCACATAGGCTCCGCAATTCCTGGTCTCGCCGGTCATGCGGCCGGCGGCGTCCAGCGTGACGCGGCGCAGGCAGCTCTGGGTCCATTCCCAGACATTGCCGGCCATGTCGTGGATGCCGTGTTCATTGGCGCCGAAGCTGCCGACCGGGCGCGGCACCGCATCGCTCGCCGCCTTGCGGGCCGCCTCGCGGTCGTAGTCGGCGAGCCAGCGCCGGGCGGGGTTGGTGTTCTCCGGATCGAAGCCGCGCGCATCGTCGATGAAGCGCGTGCCGGCGGCGTGCGCCCATTCCCCGTCGGTGGGCAGGCGCCAGGTCATCCCGGTCTCGTGCGACAGCCAACTGGCGTAGTCGGTGGCGTCGGCATGGCTGACGCCGGTCGCCGGCAGGTCACCGCGAGCGGCGATGTTGTCCTGCCGCTTGCAGGCACCGGCCGCGACGCAGCGTGTGTAGTCGGCCACCGTGACCTGGTAGCGCATGATCACCAGCGGCTTGTCGATCTGGACGGCGACGCGCGGCGCGTCGATCGGCCGTCCGGCGCGCAGGTACTCGCCGTCGAGCCGGTGGGTCATCGTCCCCGGCGGCACGATTGCAGTCTGCGGCAACGGCACCAGCGACGGCGCGGTGCGCGGCTGGACCGCGAACAGAAGGGTGGCTGCGCCAGCCATGAACAGGAACCCGAACGAGGTCGTCAGCGCGGGAAGTCCCATACGCAGCGTCGTGCCCATCATCGTCTCCTGTCGCGAAAGGAATAGGCCTCCCCGCCGGAGCGGGGAGGCGGTGGCCGGTCAGATGCCGGCGGGCGCTACGACCTGCTTCATCAGGTCGTCATTCCACTCACCCTCGACCTTGAAGTGTCCGGCGGCGCCGAGTTCGAAGGCTTCGATCAGGTTGTGGTTGACGTAGGCGTAGATGCCCGGCTGCAGGAAGGTGTAGAGCGCCGCTCCCGCGCAGCCGCCGGGGATGAACCAGGTCTCGAGGTCCCGCTCCGGCGGGTTGCGGAACTTGCCGGTCGCCCAGACATAGTCGCCATGGCCGCCGATCAGATGCGGGCGGGTGTCGCGATTGGCCTGCGAATGGACGATCAGCACGGTCTCGCCGACCTTGGCGGTAAGCGCTGCCTTGCCGGTCAGGGCACCGACCTTGCCGTTGAAGACGACATGGGTCGGGGTCAGGGTGCGCATCGCCTTGACGACGTCGTCATGCGACTCGCCGACGCTGGCATAGCGCTTGAAGTTGCCCTTCTCGTCGCGCGGCACATAGAAATCCTGCTCGCCGACATAGTAGACCTTGTCGTACTTCAGCGCCTTGCCCTGATGGTCCTTCAGCCCGTCGCGCGGCAGCACCATGATGGCGCCGTTCATGCCGGCGGTGACGTGCCAGGGCACCATGCCCGGAGGGGCGCAGTGGTAGACGAAGACGCCCGGCCGGGTGGCCTTCCAGCGCAGCACGACCTTCTCGCCCGGGTTGACCTCGGTCAGCCCGCCGCCGCCGAGCGCACCTGTCGACGAATGGAAGTCGATATTGTGCATCAGCTCGTTGGTTTCGGCGTTGATCAGCGTCAGCTCGACATAGTCGCCCTCGTGCACGACCATCAGCGGGCCGGGTACGGTGCCGTTGAAGGTGAAGGCGAAAGTCTCGGTGCCGGCGTCGTCGAGCACGATCTTCTTCTCGTGGATCGTCATCTCGAACGCCACGAGCTTGGGGCCGCCGGTGGCGATCTGCTCATGCGCATGGACGAACGGAGGATCGACCAGCTTCGGCTTGACGCGCGGCAGCTTGGCGACGTCCGTGGCGCTCGCCTTGGTCATCACGCCCTGGGCCTGCGCCGGCGCGGAAGTCGCCGCCTGGACGATCGCCCCGGTGGCAGCTGCTCCCGCCAGAATGCTGCGGCGGGTCAGTTTGAGCTCTTCGCCCATGGCTTGTCTCCTTGCAACGACCGGACATCGACCGGTCATGAAGACTTTAGAGCCAGGGCTGAATCGCTCTTTGTTGCAGCACAACATTTTTGACGATCATGCGCCCGGCGCATGATCGTCGGCGTCATTCGGCGGCGATCATCGCCGGTTCCCAGGCGGGCTCGTAGGTCAGCGTCACCGCGACCGAAGTCACCCCGCTTATGGCGCCGGCCGCCGCGGCGACGGCCTCCCGCAGGAAACCGGCGAGCGGGCAGCCCCGGGTCGTCGTCGTCATGGTGATGGTGACCGCCCCGTCGGGTGCTGCGGCGATGGCATAGATCAGGCCGAGATCGACGACGCTGCGGCCCATCTCAGGGTCGAGCACGTCGCGCAGGGCGATCTCGACCAGACGTTCGAGCCGGGCGCTCATCAGTGCGCGCTCCCGCCGCCATGGCGGACCAGCAGGCGATAGGTCGCGCCCGCTTCGTCGAAATTGCCGGCCCATTCGTGCTGGCGCTTCGCCAGCTCCGGGAACAGGAACACCGGCTCGCGCGCCAGCAGGGCGAACAGCACGTCGCCGGCCTGCAGATCCTCCAGCGCTTCCAGTATCCGGACCATCGGCTCCGGCGGATCGAGGTCGCGCAGGTCGAGCTCCTCGATCGGTGCTCCCCAGGATACGGCCGATGGGCTGCTGCCGATGGCGAGGCCGGCCGTCTCGTCCAGCTCCGCTGCAACCGGCGAGAAGGTGACCTCCCAGTCGCCATTGCCGATGGCGCGGTCGCGCGCGGCGAAGCCGCGATTGGCCATCACCGAAAACAGCGGCACCGGCCTGAACGGCGCGATCAGGCGCAGCGACTGGCCGGGAGCCAGCGTGCTGACGGCGTCCATGATCGCCTGGAACGGCTCCTCGCCGGCCCGCAGGGCCGGCCTCACGTCAAGCTCGCGGGCTTGCAGCGGTTCGGTTGTCGACATGGGGTTGTCTCCTTTCCTCGGCGCGTGCCAGCAGCAGCCGCGGATATTCATGAAAGGCCGGCCGCTGCTCGGCCTTGATTTCGGACAAGCGCCGCACCCTCGCCAGCTCGCCGGCGATGCCGGCGCTCCCGATCAGGGCCGGCAGCATGGCATATCGGAAGGCGGTGGCGAGCCCGGCGGCGAGCGCGACCGTCCCGAGCGCGACGCCGGCATAGTAGAGAATGAACCACAGGCCGGTGCGGGGCATGGCGACGAGGTCGCCGACCCGCGGCGCCGGCCCACGCCCGAGCCGCGAGGCATAGGTTTCGAGCCAGGTCATGAAGGAGACGATCTTGATGAGCTGCGCCAGCGTCAGCCCGCCGAGCCAGCCGAAGGCAAGCAGGAAGATGAGGGACGCCAGCCAGGCGTCGGGCGCACCGGCGGCGGTCGCGACGGGCAGCAGCGGTAGCCCGAAGCCGAGCGCGGCGAAGGCCGGAATGCTCGCCAGCATATTGATCTCGAGCGCTTTCCGCCGGCGCGCGCGATAAAGGGCGAGGATGTCGCGGCCGTAGAGGCCGCCGGCGAACGCCAGCGCCGCGAGCGGCGCCGCGGTGAAGCCGGCCTCGATCCCGAAACCCGCGAGCGGGGCGAGCAAGCCCGCGAGCGCGAGGCCGAGGCCGAGGCTGCCGAAGACCAGCACGAGGCGAACCTGCCCGGCCGGTGGCTCGGGCGCCATCATGAACATGACGAGCAATCTGTAGCTGACGCCGAAGGCGATCAGGCCGAGCCAGCCGCCGAAGCCGAGCAGGGCATGGAAGGGCAGGCCGTCCGGCAGGAGCGCGATCTCTGCGAGCCAGCCGCCGCTGCCGGAGAGGATCGCCGCGAAGGTCGCGCCGCTCACAACGGTGGCGATCAGGCAGCTGAGGCCGACCAGGACGAAACGTGCGAACAGCGTTACCGGCCTTGCGCTCAGCAAGGTCGCGACCAGCATCAGGCCGAGCATCAGGAAGCCGCCGAGCAGCGCCAGGGCGGCCAGCGGCATCAGCGCCAACGGCCAGTCGGCCCAGCCGGCCAGGGTGGTGAAACCGGCACAGAGCAAGAGCAGTCCGGAGAGGATCGCGAGCAGCGCCGGCAGGGCGAGCCCGGGAAAGGCGAGGGGGCGCGCGACCAGCACGGGCACGAACTGGAGCAGCGCCCCCGCCATGGCGAGGCTGAGCCAGCCGATCGCCACGACATGGACGACCACGAGGGTCGCAGGCTCGAGGAGCCCGGCGCCGGGATAGCCGACGCCGGCAACGGTAAGAACCTCGGCCGCCAGCAGAAAGGCCAGTGCGGCCGCGAAATAGCTCATCGTCCAGCGGGACAGAGACGCCATCGGCATGGCCGGGTCTCCCGAGCGGGGCTGGAGCATCGGACCGGAAAGTGCTTTCGGCTTTCCGGCGGAATCCGATGCTTCGAGATAAAGGTGGATCGCAGTCAGCGCCTGATATGGCGCGCGGCGACCTGGCGGGCTTCAGTGGCCGCAGGTGCAGGCATGGCCTTCGTCATGGCCGCCGCAATCGGCGCCATTGGCCTCGCCGCGGCCGATCTCGACCTGCCAGATCTCGGGCCCCTGCACGATGTAGGCCCAGCTATAGGTTCCGGGATAGCGCGCCTCGATCTGTCGGCGCAGCGGCGCCGGATCATGATCGTTGACGATGCTGAAGCTCTCGCCGGGCGGCAGGCGTTCGAGGATTCCGAAGATCGTCGCATGGCGAACGACCGGCGGGATCATGCGGACGTCGAGGGGTTCCAGCGGCATTGTCGTCATGGTGTCGGCTCCGGTAGCGCCCCGGAAAATGCGGGGCCCTGTCGAGCCTAGCGGCGCTGCGCCTGCGGCAATTTGTCGAATCTCAAAGAGCGCGCAGGCAGCCGCCTCATTGTTCGAGAAACAGCACGGTCGCGATGGCGAGCGACATCAGCACCGCCGCGGTGACGCCACCCTTCTGCAACACGCCCATGCGGTAGAGCAGCAGCGCCATCACGATGATGGCGGGCGTGGCGACGGCAAGGCCCATCTGGGCATCGGTCATGGCGGGGGCTCCTCAGGCTGCCAGCGCGCGGTAGATCGCCGGCAGGGCGGTCGGCAGGCGCTCCAGCTTCGACACCACAGCATGGCCGTTGCGTCCGAACAGATAGGGGATGTAGGCGCGCGACTCGCGGTCGACCGTGACCGCGAAGACGCAGATGCCGGCGCGGCGCGCCTCAATCACCGCCATGCGGGTGTCCTCCATGGCGAAGCGACCCTCATAGTGGTCGATGTCGTTGGGCTTGCCGTCGGTCAGCACCAGCAGCAGCTTGCGACGGTCGGGGCGGGCCTTGAGCCCGGCCGCGGCATGGCGGATCGCCGCGCCGATGCGGGTGTAGTAGCCCGGCTTCAGCGCGGCGATGCGCGCCTCCACCGCCGGCCCCATCGCCTCGTCGAAGCGCTTCAGCGTCTCGATCCGCACCCAGTCGCGTCGGCGCGAGGTGAAGGTCAGGATCTCGTGGTGGTCACCGCAGGCGGCCAGACCATGGGCGAAGACGGTGAGCGCCTGCTTCTCGACGTCGAGCACGCGCAGATCGTCGAACCAGGAATCGGTCGAGAGCGAGACGTCCATCAGCGTCGTGACTGCAAGATCATGCGCTTGCGGCCGGCTGGCGATATGGATGCGGTCGCTCCCGGGGCCGCCGGCGGCGAGGTCGGCCTGGCGGCGCACCACCGCGTCGAGATCGAGATCCGGTCCGTCGATCTGGCTGCGCTGCGGCTCGCGCAGCGGGCGCAACGCCTCGAATTGGCGGCGCACCTGCCGCACCAGCGCCCGCGTCGCGGGATCGAGTGCGGGCGCCGCGATCTCCTGGCCGGCGATGGCGGACAGGACGCGGCAATAGTCCTCGCGATAGCTGGCGCTGCGGAAATCCCATTCGGGATAGGTCAGCGGCCCGGCCAGCACCGTCTCGTCCATCGCTTCCGGTGGCAGGTCGAGATCGAAGCGGAAGCGCGAAGCCGGGCGGCCCTTGCGCTCGCTCAGCACCATGTCGTCGAGCTCGTCGGCCGCCTCGGGGTCATGCTCCTCGCTGTCGTCGGCGGGGCGGTCGACAGCGACCATCTCCGACATCGCCAGGATCGTTTCGAAGCGGTTGAGGACGAAGGGGCTGCGCTCGCTCCAGGCTTCCGCGGTCTCGTCGCGGCTGGCGGCATAGGTCTTCATCTCTTCGGCGGCATGCGGCGTCGCCGGGAGCGGCCTGTCCTCGTCCCTGCGGCGCGAGCGCGCGAGCTTGGCGGCGCTGGCGAGCGGCCAGAGCGGAACGTCGAGCGCCGGCAGATAGCCGGGCGGCGCCTTGACCGGCCAGTCCTCGGATTGGATCGGCAACTCCTCGCCGCGCAGCTGCGCCGTGATCAGCGCCTCGACCTTGCTCTCCGTCGCCGGCAGGCTCTGGCGTCGGCGGTCTGCCAGCGTCGCCGCGGCGAGCCTCGCATAGGTCGGTGCCAGGCCGGGGAAGGTCGCCAGGACGTCGCGGACCAGGTCGCGGGCGAGGGCGATCAGGGCGAGGTCGCGCTGCAGAGGGTCGGTTTCCGCGACAGGCTGTGGTGTCATCCGCGCCATGCAGGCGGTCAGCCAGACATAGAGGTCGCGGTTCAGGGCGACCTCGGGGAAGATGGCGATCTCGACAGGCAGCTGCAGGCTGTCGGAGGCGCGCAGCGCCTGCGCCAGACGTTCCTCGCCGAGGCCGACGCGCTGCCGCAGATTGAGCCGGTGGGGCGCGGCGCGCTCGCGGGCGGGGACGATCCTGACGCCGGATTCGCCGCCGAAACCGCGGAAGCAGACGGCGAGCGCCGGCGCCATCGCGGCCAGGCTCACCGCCGCCTGCGGGTGATGCGCCAGGCTGCCGGTGTCGCCGACCAGCTTGTGCCAGAAGCGCCCGACGGTTTCCTCGAGCTCGAGGAAGTCCAGCATGGCGCTCTCCTAGCCGAGAACCGCGCGGGCGACCTCGACGAGGCCGGCTCGCACTTCGGGCTCGTCGGTCAGCGGCTCGATGATCGCAGCCATCACCGCCTCCTGCCGCGGCAGGCCGGCCGCGATCAGGCTCGCGGCATAGACGATCAGGCGGGTCGAGACGCCTTCCTCGATATCCTGTCCCTTCAGGCTGCGCAGCCGCCGGGCGAGGTCGACGAGCGGCGCGACCGCGCTTTCGTCGAGCCCGCTTTCCTGCGCGACCACGGCGATCTCCCGGTCGCGCGGCAGGAAGTCGAAGCTGATCGAGACGAAACGCTGCCTGGTCGACGGCTTCAGGTTCTTCAGGAGGTTCTGGTAGCCGGGGTTGTAGGAGACCGCGAGCATGAAGGCGGGCGGGGCCGAAAGCAGCTCGCCGGTACGCTCCAGCGGCAGGATGCGCCGGTCGTCGGTCAACGGGTGCAATACGACCGCGACGTCCTTGCGGGCCTCGACGATCTCGTCGAGATAGCAGAGCCCGCCCTCGCGCACGGCGCGGGTCAGCGGCCCATCGACCCAGACGGTCTCTCCGCCCTTGAGCAGATGCCGGCCGGTCAGGTCGGCAGCCGAAAGATCGTCATGGCAGGCCACGGTGAAGAGCGGCAGGCCGAGGGTGGCCGCCATATGGCTGACGAAACGGGTCTTGCCGGAGCCGGTCGGCCCCTTGAGCAGGAGCGGCAGCCGCTTCTCCCAGGCCTTCTCGAACAGGGCGCGCTCATTGCCGGAGGCGCTGTAGGCGGGGATGTCGCAGCTGTCGGCGAGCGGTGCCGCGAGTGGCGGAGGCGAGATCATGTTCATCGTCTGAATTCCCTGGGAAGCATGCGGTCGGGGCCCGCCGGCCTGAGCCGGCGGGCCTCAGCGTCATTCTGCGGGCTGGGCGAGGCCGAGGGCCTGCGGCTCGCGTTCGCGGCCGGGCACGAGCACCGCCCAGGCGAACATCAGCACGGCGATCACCACCACGACCCCGGAGCCGAGCCGGACCCAGTAGAACAGGCCGAGCTGGTCCTGGACCTCCATGAAGGACTGGCCGAGCACGCGCTGGAGATGGGTCTGCACCACGCCGGCGAAGGTCAGGGCGAAGGTCATCACCATCATCGCCGGCACCATCAGCCAGAAGCTGACGATCGAGAGCCACTGGTTGTACGGCGCCCGGTTCTTCAGCTCGGGAATGGCGTAGGCCATCACCGCGAGGTTCAGCATCACATAGGCGCCGAAGAAGGCGAGGTGGCCATGGGCGGCGGTCAGCTGCGTGCCGTGGGTGTAGTAGTTGGTGAAGGACAGCGTGTTCAGGAAGCCCCAGATGCCGGCGCCGATGAAGGCCATCACCGAGCAGCCGATCGACCAGAGCAGCGCCGCGCGGTTGGGATGATTGCGGCCGGCCTTCCAGGTCATGTGGACAGTGAACATCACCATGGTGAAGAAGGGAGCGACCTCCAGCGTCGAGAACAGCGAGCCGATCCACTGCCAGTATCCGGGCGCGCCGATCCAGTAATAGTGGTGGCCGGTGCCGAGGATGCCGGAGAACAGGGCTAGGCCGACGATCACGTAGAGCCACTTCTCGACCACCTCGCGGTCGACGCCGTTGAGCTTGATCATCAGGAAGGCCAGGACCGAGGCCATGATCAGCTCCCAGACGCCTTCCACCCAGAGATGGATGACGTACCACCAGTACATCTTGTCGAGCGCGAGGTTGATCGGGTTGTAGAAGGCGAACAGGAAGAAGATCGCCAGGCCCCACAGGCCGAAGAGCAGGATGTTGGTGACGGTCGTCTTGCGGCCCTTCAGCGAGGTCATGGTGATGTTGAACAGGAAGATCAGCACCACCACGACGATGCCGACCTTGATCGCGAAGGGTTGCTCGAGGAATTCGCGGCCCTCATGGATGCGGAAGAGATAGCCGACCACCGCCACCGCCGCCGCGATGAAGAACAGCCAGAACTGGATGACGGCCAGCTTGGTGCTGTAGAGCTCGGTCTGCGCCTCCTCGGGCAAGAGGTAATAGGTCGCGCCCATGAAGCCGAGCAGCAGCCAGACCACCAGCGCGTTGGTGTGGATCATGCGGACGATGCTGAAGGGCAGAAGCTCGGACAGCGTATTGGGCAGGACGTAGATCAGTCCGGCGAGGGTTCCGAACGCCACCTGCGCGACGAACAGCGCCAGTGCTCCGTAGAAGTAGAGCATTGCGACGCTTTGGGTCTTGTATCTCGTTGTGTTGTAGCCACTCATGGCTCTCTCCTGTCGCGCTGTCTCAACCGGCATCGTTGGGCGGCCACTTCTGGGTCTTGATCCGGCTCGTCCATTCCAGGAAATCGGCGAGATCGTTCAGCTCTTGATCGGTCAGGTTGAACTGCGGCATCTGGCGCCGGCCCTCGATGCCGGTCGGCTGCGCCCCCATCCAGGCCTTCAGGCTCTCGCGCGCGCCGGCATGGTCCTTGTCGCCGCCATAGCGCTTCCAGACATTGCCGAGCTCCGGCGCGAAATAGGCGCCTTCGCCGAGCAGCGTGTGGCAGTTGATGCAGGAGTTGCGCTCCCAGACATGCTTGCCGCGGGCGACCGCCTGGGTCAGCGTCGATTCATCGGTCGATTGCGTCCGGATGAACCAGTGGCTGTGGGCCGTAAGGCCGACGAAGATGGCGAAGAAGAAGATCGACCCGCCATAGAAGACGTTTCGCGCCCCCGCCTTTGTCAGACGTTCGGCCATGCATTTCCCCTTCCGCTGAATAGCCGTTGCGGCGGCAGACCGGCGACGGCCGGCGCCGCGCTCCCCGTCCGGTCGCGGAAGGGAGCGGCCTAGCGATAGCTGGTCGCCCTCCGGGCTTGTTTGCGAATTGGCAAACAGGAAGCGCGCGGAACTCCGCCGCGGCCCAAGCGGCTTCGTCGCTGCGATGCCTGCGCCGGAACCTCGCGCGCATTGGCCCGTTGCTCCCGAGAGGAGACAACGCCATGGCCAATCAGAGGACACCGATGTTGACGGACGCGCCGGCGGTCTACCGGACGGCCCAGCGACCGGGGCAGTCCGGGGCGCCGGAGCAGAGGCGCAACGGGCCAAGCCCGCTTTCCCAGCATCCGACTGGGCCCCACGCGCCTTTCGAGGAGCATGAAAGCGACGGCGCCGCGGCGATCAGGCACGGGCGGCAAGTCGCACCGCCGCCCGGCAGCGCGAGCAGGCGAGGCTAGACAGGGACCGCCCGTCCGGCCGCACCACGGTTCGTTGCAAGAGGTTGGTCCCCTCCGGGAACCATCCTGCCTGTCCGGTGTTGACCCAGACCTGCAGCAGCAAGCCAAGGAGGACGACATGGCCGATGTCGGCAATGCGCAGCGGGAGATCCGCAGGATCGCCTACCGGCTCTGGATGGAGGAGGGGCAACCCGAGGGCCGCGACCGCGAGCACTGGGAGAGGGCCAAGGAGATCTGGAACTTCCGCCATCGCGACGACGAGGCCGAGACCTCGGATCGGCAGATGGAGGCCTCGGGTAGCGGGTACACGGCGCCGAGCGACGCCACGCCCCGGCGCAGGCCCCAATAGCCGACGGCAGCCGCCGCCGGCGCTGCAGAGCCCGAGTCCTGCGATGGCAAGTCCTGAGCTTGCGCGCTTTCACGCGCAACGCTGATCTCAGGACGCGTTCGGCATGCGCGGCAGCAGGAAGGCCAGCAGGCCGACGGCCGGCAGCCAGGAGCAGAGCTTGAAGACTGCGACGATGCCGATCTGGTCGGCCAGCGCGCCGATCCCGGCTGCGGCGATGCCTCCGAGGCCGAAGGCCAGCCCGTAGAACAGCCCGCCGACCAGCCCGACCCGGTGGGGCACGAGATCGATGGCGTAGATCAGGATCGCCGAGAAGGCGCTGGCCATGATCAGGCTGATCAGGATGCTAAGCACGCCCGTCCAAAACAGGTCGGCATAGGGCAGCAGCAGGGCGAAGGGCAGCGAGCCCAGGATCGAGATCCAGATCAGCCGGTCGCGGCCGATCCGGTCTCCGATCATGCCGCCTACGATGACGCCCACCGCACCGACGACGAGATAGAGGAACAGCATGATCTGCGAGAGCTGCAGGCTGATCCCGAAGCGCTCGATCAGATAGAAGGTATAGTAGGAGGTGAAGCCCGCCGTGTAGGCGTTCTTCGAGAACAGGATGATGATCAGCACGGTCATCGCCAGGGCGATATGGCCGCGCGGCAGGCGCGCCGCCGCCGGCTCGGCGGGCCTATCCTTGCTCGCCGCCGCCTGGTCGCGCCGCATCGCGGCATAGCGTGCGCCGGTCCAGGCCATCAGCACCATCGCCGCCAGCGCGATCACCGAGAACCAGGCGAGGCTCTGCTGCCCCCGGGGCACGACGATGGCGGCAGCCAGCAGCGGGCCGATGGCGTAACCGGTGTGGCCGCCGATCTGGAAGATGCCTTGGGCGAAGCCCTGCCGGCCGGCGGCGGCATGGCGGGCCATCCGGGTCGCTTCGGGGTGGAACACCGCCGAGCCGAGCCCGACCAGGCCCGCCGAGACCAGCACCATCTCGTAGCTGACCGCGAAGGAGAGCCCGAGCAGGCCGAGCAGGGTCGAACCCATGCCGGCGACCATCGCATAGGGCCAGGGCCGGCGGTCGGTGACATATCCGAGCACCGGCTGGAGCAGCGAGGAGGTCACCTGGAAGGCCAGAGTGATCAGGCCGATCCGCGCGAAGTCGAGCTGGTACGCCTCCTTGATCAGCGGGTAGAGCGCCGGGATCATCGACTGGATCAGGTCGTTGAGCAGATGCGCCATGCTGAGAGCCGCCAGCATCGGCATCAGCGGGCGGGCGGCGCGGGCGTTCAGCGGGATCGAGGTCATGGTTCAGGCTTGGGCGCGGCCAGCCGCTGCGTCAATTGGCGCGCGCTGCATCCGGCGCATGGCGTCCATGGCGCCAAAGCCGAAATCGCGCCCCCAGGTCCAGTTTTAGCGGCCGGGCTGCGTCGCCGGCGCCAGCTTGACCTCCGGCTTCGCCTCCTCGTCGGCCTTCAGCCGGCTCTCGCGCAGGGCATTGGCGCTTTCCAGGATCGGATAGCCGATCGAGGCCGCATGGCCATGGATGCGCTTGAGATCGCGGATGATGTCGAGATGGATCGCGCTGGTTTCGATCGATTCCGGCCGGCCGCTGCGCAGGCGCTCGAAATGGCTCTCGGTGGCGTGGCGCTCGGCGTCGCGCATCGGCGCCTTCTCGGCGAAGAGCTGGCGCGCCAGCGCGACATCGCGGGTGGCGAAGACGTTGAGCGCGAGGCGCAGGCCGGAGGCGACGCGCTGGTGGAAGTCGCGGATCTCGGCGAGACCTTCGGGCGAGAACGCGTAGCGCTTGCGGATCTTCTTCTCGCCGAGCTCGCGCAGGTTCTTGTCGATGATGTCGCCGATATGCTCGAGATTGGTGATCAGGGTGATGATCTCGAGCAGCCGGCGGCTCTCGGCCTCGCTGAGTTCGTTGCGCGAGACCTTCACCAGATAAAGCTTGATCGATTCATGGATGGCGTCGACGCCGTCATCCGCCTCGGCGATGGCGCGCGAGAGCTTCAGCTCGTCCTTCTCGATCATCTGCATGGTGTCGTGCAGCATCGCCTCGACGCGGTCGCCGAGGCTGAGCGCCTCGCGCATCGCGCCGGCGAGGGCCTCGGTCGGGCTGTCGAGCACGCTCGGGTCGAGATGGCGCGGCTTGACGACGGCATCGGCCGACTTCTGGCCCGGCATGAGCTTGCCAACCAGCGCCGAGATCGGGCCGACGAAGGGCAGGAAGATCAGCGCGCCGATCAGGTTGAGGCCGACATGGAACTCGATGGCGAGGCGGGCATCGGGGCCGGGCAGGGCATTCAGCCAGGCCGAGAGCGGCTTGGCGAAGGGCAGCAGGGCGGCGACGAGGATCAGCCGCGTCAGGAGATTGCCGACGGCCGCGCGCCGCTGCGCCGCCGGAGCCCCGATCTGGTCGAGCACCGGGATCAGCGCGTTGCCGAGATTGGCGCCCAGCACCAGGGCGATCGCCGTCGCCGGAGGAAACAGGCCGGAGGCCGCGAAGGTCGCGATCAGCAGGATGACGGCGATGCTCGAATGGGTCAGCCAGGTCGCGGCGACGGCGACCAGCACGGCGAGCAGCGGCTCGCCGGAGAGCGCGCCGAGCACGGTGCGGAAGGTCGGCGACTGGGCGAGCGGTGCGGCGGCCGCGTTGAGTTCGATCAGCGAGAGCAGGATCAGCCCGATGCCGACCAGCACGCGCCCGATATTGCGGGCCCGGTCCATCGCCTCATGCCCGAGATAGAGCGCGACGCCGACCGCAAGGCACAAGCCCCAGACCCAGCCGAGATCCATCGAGATCACGAAGGCGGCGAGCGCGGTGCCGAGATTGGCGCCGAGCAGCACCGCCAGCGCCATTGCGGGCACGATCAGGTCGCGCCCGGCGAAGGAGGAGACGAGCAGCGTCGTCGCCGTCGAGCTCTGCAGCACCATGGTCACGGCGATGCCGCTGCCGAAGGCTGCGAAACGGTTGCGCGTGAAGCTCTGCAGAGCCTGCCGCAGCGAGACGCCGAAGGCGCGCATCGCCCCCGTTCGCACCAGCCGCACCGCCCAGATCAGCAGCGCGACGCCGCCTGCAAGGTGGATCAGGATGGTGGTGGCGTTGTCGCTCGCGTTCATCGTGCCGAGGGTCTTTCCGAGGTTCTATCGACTCAAGGCCGCAGCATAGCTCGGATTCCTGAGTTTTTCATTAGCCAGCTTATAGGCTATGCACGCGAAACATGCTGATATTGCGGCAGAAATCGGCGATTGGAGAAATCTGTTTTTGCGCCGTTCCGCTCAGGCGGGCGGGATCAGCGTGACCCCCGAATTCGCGAAACCGAGCCGCACCGGAGTGCCCGGCTCGAGCATCGCATGGGCGCCGTAGCGGACGACGAAAAGCTCGCCGAGCGCGGTCGCGACCATGATGTCCTGGTGGTTGCCGAGATAGGTGCATTTGCGCACCGTGCCGGGCAGGCCGGCGCCGGCCTCCGCGCCATCGATCAGCAGGCTCTCGGGGCGGATCGCGATCCTGGCCGGTCCGGCCGCAAGCCCGCGCGCCGGCAGCGAAAGCGTCGCCTGTCCGAGCGTCACCGTCGCCATCTCGCCGGAGACCGAGCCGATCGTCGTATCGAGCAGGTTGGCGTCGCCGATGAAGTCCGCGACGAAGGCGTCGACCGGCTGCTCGTAGAGCTCGCGCGGCGCGCCTTCCTGGGCGATGCGGGCGTTGGACATCACGATGATCCGGTCGGAGACGGCCAGCGCCTCCTCCTGGTCATGCGTGACATAGGCGACGGTCAGGTTGAGGTTCTGCTGCAGCTCGCGGATTTCCTCGCGCACTCGCCGGCGCAACTTGGCATCGAGATTGGACAGCGGCTCGTCGAAGAGCAGCACCTGCGGCTCCAGCACCAGCGCGCGGGCGACCGCGACGCGCTGCTGCTGGCCGCCGGACAGCTCCGAGGGAAAGCGCTTCTCGAAGCCCTTGAGGCCGACCAGCGCCAGCTTCTCCAGCGCCATGTCGCGCGCGGTCTCCTTGGAGAGCCCCTTTACGGTCGGCCCATAGGCGGCGTTCTCCAGCACGCTCATATGGGGAAAGAGCGCATAGGACTGGAACACCATGCTGACGTCGCGGTCGGCGGCCGAGAGCTTGGTGACGTCCTTGCCGCCGATCAGGATCTGGCCTTCGCTGGCGATCTCGAGCCCGGCGATCATGCGCAGCGTCGTGGTCTTGCCGCAGCCGGAGGGGCCGAGCAGGGTCACGAGCTTGCCGGCCTCGATCGAGAAGCTGACATTGTCGACGGCCGTCACCGCGCCATAGCGCATGCTGACATTGCGGAACTCGACGGAGGCGGGGCCGGCCTTGGGCATGGCTTATCCTTGTTTGATCGGCTCGGCGGCGGAGGAGGCGAGCGCGGGCGTGCCGCGCCGGCCGAGCTTGCGCTCGCCGACGCCGAGCTGGATCAGGCTGATCCCGATGGCCATCACCACGATCAGGACCGAGGAGTAGGCGATGGCGAGGCCGAACTCACCGGCCTCGACGCGTCCGACGATATAGGCGGTGGCGAGGTTGTACTCGGCCGAGACCAGGAAGATCACGGCGCTGACCGTCGTCATGCTGCGCACGAAGCTATAGACCAGCGCCGCGACCAGGGCAGGGCGCAGGAGCGGCAGCACGACGCGCCAGAGCGTGGTGAAGCTGCGGGCCGAGAGCGTCGCCGAGGCCTCGTCGAGCGATTTGTCGATCTGCGACAGCCCGGCGATGCCGGAGCGCACGCCGACCGGCATGTTGCGGAAGACGAAGGCTATGACGAGGATCAGCCCCGTGCCGGTGATCTCGACCGGCGGCACGTTGAAGGCGAGGATGTAGGCCACGCCGAGCACCGTGCCGGGAATGGCGAAGCTCAGCATGGTCGCGAATTCCAGCGCGCCGCGGCCGGCGAAGCGCTGGCGCGTCAAGAGGTACGCGGTGAGCAGGCCGATCAGCGCTGTCAGCGGGGCCGAGATCGCCGCGAGCTTCAGCGTGGTGAAGAAGGACGGCCAGGCCGAGCCGTCGAAATGCAAGCCGCGGCTGAAATCGATCGAGAAGCCGGTGATGTAGTGCTGCAGCGTCGGAGTGTAGTCGCGCCCCATCGTCTTCACGAAGCCGCCCATCAGGATGACGACGTAGATCACTGCGGTCAGCGCCACCCAGGGCCCTATCACGAGCGCGGAGATCCAGGTGATCCGGCGCGGCAGCGGCGTCGGCAGGCCGGAATCGCCCTTGCCGGTGACGGTCGTGTAGGACTTGCTGCCGAGCCAGCGCTGCTGCGCCCAGAAGGCTGCGAGGGTGAAGCCGAGCAGCACGATGGCGAGTACCGCAGCCTGCCCCTGATTATGCGCTGCGCCGACCACGGCGAAGAAGATCTTGGTCGAAAGCACCTCGAAATTGCCGCCGAGCACCAGCGGGTTGCCGAAATCGGCCATGCTCTCGACGAAGCCGAGCAGAAAGGCGTTGGCAAGGCCGGGCCGTAGCAAGGGCCAGGTAACGGTCCGGAAGGTCGTCCAGCGCTTGGCGCCGAGCGTCTGCGAGGCCTCTTCCAGGCTCGGCGCGATGCCCTGCACCACACCGATCAGCACCAGGAAGGCGATCGGCGCAAAGGCCAGGACCTGCGCCAGGAGCACGCCGGGCAATCCGTAGATCCAGCGCGAGCGCGGGACCCCGAACCATTCGAACATCAGGGTCGAGAACAGGCCTGAGCGACCGAAAAGCAGGATCAGCGCAAGACCGATGACGAAGGGCGGCGTGATGATCGGCAGCACGGTAAGCAGGCGCATGGCGCGCTTGCCGGGCATGCCGGTGCGCAGGATCAGCAGCGCGCAGGCGAGGCCGAGCAGGGTGGTGATCACGCCGGTCAGCACGGCCAGGATCAGCGTGTTCCAGGCAACGCCGCAATTGGTGTTGGCGGTGAGGCAGCCGAGGCCCCAGATCGTCGGGCTGAGGAAACGCTCGACGAACTCCCCGAGCGCCAGGCCGCCATCGGAGTCGACCAACGCGCTCTGCAGGATGGTCGACACCGGCAGGAAGATGAACAGCCCGATCAGCATGATGACGATGCCGATCGAGGACGTCGTGAAGATGTCGCCGCGGCAGACGCCGCGATAGGCCAGGCCGTGGCAGAGCAGCAGCAGCAGCGAGAGCACGGTCAGGAAGGCGCCGAAGCCAATGCCGGGTTGCGCCGCGCCGGCGCCGCCGAGCAGCGCCGCGAGCCAGGGAATCCCCTGGCCCTTGAGCGTGACGGCGAAGCCCTGGGCGAAGAAGAAGACGAGCCCGGCGAGCCCGGTCCAGATCAGGGCGGAGCCTGTCGCGGTGTCGGGTTGCCGGTTGCTCAGCAGCGTCGCCACCACAAGCGCGATGCCGACCGGCAGCAGCCAGGGCGCGCTGCCCGAGAGGGCCAGCGCCAGTGCCGTTCCGGCCTTGCCGAATGGATAGCCTGCGAGCCAGCCGAATCCGGTCAGGCTCATCCCCTCGGTGAGATACCAGGGGATGAGCGCATAGCCGAGCCAGCCGACCAGCAGCGCGAGCCGGGTCGCGGGACGCATCGTCTTGATCTCGCTTTCGTCAGTACCGGATCACTTCGGCAGCGCCTTGATTTCCTTGTCCCACTTGGTCAGCAGGCGGACGCGCTCGGCCGAGGAGCCGTATTTGACAAAATCGTAGTTGATCAGCTTCATCTCCGACATTTTCGGCGCCTGAGCCGGAACCGGAGCGTTCTTGTTCGAGGGCACCTGGTAGGACTTCGCGGGGGCGCCGAGCGCCTGGGCCGCCGGCGTCAGGGCCCAGTCATAGAACTTCTTAGCATTGTCGAGATTGCGCGCGCCCTTGATGATCGACATCGAGCCGATCTCGTAGCCCGTGCCTTCGCAGGGAGCGACCGGCTTGATCGGGTCGCCCTGCACCGCGAACACGACGGCGTCGTGGATGAAAACGATGCCGACCGCGGTCTCGCCCAGGCTCGCTGCCTTGGCGGGGGCGGCGCCCGACTTGGTGTACTGGCTGATGTTCTTGTGCAGGGCCCTGAGATAGTCGAAGCCCTTGTCCTCGCCCATCAGCTGCACCACCGTCGCGAGCAGCGTATAGGCCGTGCCCGAGGAGTTCGGGTCGGCGACCTGGACGTCGTCCTTCAGCTTGGGATCGAGCAGGTCGGCCCAGCATTTCGGCTCGGCGAGGCCCTTGGCCTTGATCTGCTGCGTGTTGAAGCCGTAGCCGAGCGCGCCGGCATAGATGCCGACCGTGCGCTTCTTGGCGGCGTCCCATTGTGAGATCGCCCAGGGATGCAGGTCCTTGTTGACCGGCGATTCGTATTCGAGGGTCAGGCCCTCCTCGGCTGCCTGGAGATGCGGGTCGCCCGTGCCACCCCACCAGACGTCGCCGCGCGGATTCGAGGCCTCCGCCTTGACCTGCGCATAGACCTCGCCGGCCGATTTGCGGGTCATCGCGACCTTGATGCCAGTTTCCTTCTCGAAGGCACCGCTCATCGCGCGGCACCATTCCTCCTGGACGCCGCAATACATCACCAGCGAGCCCTGCGCGCTGGCCGGTGTCGCCGCGAGCAGCGCGCCGCCGGCGAGCGTCGCCAGGAGCCCCGCCCGGAGCCAGTTGGATTTCTGCATGTCGTCCTCCCCGATGGTTGATTTTTGTTCTTTTGTTCTTGCAGCGATACTGATGGTTCGCGGGAAAAGATCAATCACCCTTGCGCCGGCAAATGATCCCGGTGATCCGTTCCAACTCGGCCGAGAGGCCGGGTGTGCAGCAGAGGATCGGGTTGCCGGTGCGGATGCCGTCGCCGGCGAAGAAGTCGTTGAGATCGGCGCCGGCTTCAGCGGCGATCGCCATGGCGGCCGCGACGTCCCAGGCATTGATGTGGTGCTCGGCATAGCCGTCGGTCCGGCCGACCGCGACATGGCAGATGCCGAGCGTGCCGGAGCCGACGCGCCTGACCGATGCACCCGCCACCAACGTCCCCTGCACGGTGGCGAGATAGTCCGCGTGCGGAATCCGGGTCGACCAGCCGATCTCGATGCAGGAATGGGCCATGTTGGTCTGGCCGGAGACCTTGATCGGCTCGCCGTTCAGGGTCGCGCCGCGGCCGCGGCGGCCAACATAGACTTCGTCCAGTGCCGGGGCGCTGACGATGCCGATCTCGGGCACGCCGTTCAGCAGGAGGCCGATCGAGATGCACCAGTTGCGGTCGCCATGGGCGAAATTGGCGGTGCCGTCGATCGGGTCGATGATCCAGACCGCATCGGCCGCCTCGCCGCCGCCTTCTTCGCCGATCACGGCGTCGGCAGGGAAGAGCACCGCCAGCCGTTCGCGCAGGAAGGCCTCGACCGCGCCGTCGGCGACGGTGAGCCAGTCCTGTTCACCCTTCATGGTGATGCCGAGGCTGTCGCGCTTGTTGAAATAGTCGAGTGCCAGGCGGCTGGCCTCGGCGACGAGGCCGAGGACGGCGAACTGGCGCAGGTCGAGATCGGCAGGCGACATGATCAGATCGTCTCCAGCGCGACGGCGACCGGCTTGCCGGTGCGGCGCGATTCGGTCGCGGCGTCGGCCAGGATCTGGGCCTTGAGCCCGTCCTGTCCGGAGGGGGCGGGCTGGCGCCGGTCGCGCACCGCGGCGATGAAGGCGTCGAGCTCGGCACGATAGGCGCCGGCATAGCGCTCGAGGAAGAAGTTCTGCACCGGGTCGGCGCGGAAGCCGGCGCCGGTCGCGATTTCGACCGTGGTCTCATGGATGTTGCCGGCGCGCAGCATGCCTTGCGAACCATGCACCTCGATGCGCTGGTCGTAGCCGTAGGACGCGCGGCGCGAGTTCGAGATCTGGGCGATCTTGCCGCTCGCGGTGCGCATCAGCACGGCGGCGGTGTCGACGTCTCCGGCGGCGCCGATAGCCGGGTCGACCAGGGCCGAGCCGAGCGCGAAGACCTCGACCGGTTCCTCGGCCAGCAGGAAGCGCGCCATGTCGAAATCATGGATCATCATGTCGCGGAACAGGCCGCCCGAGCGCTTTACATAGTCCACCGGCGGCGGGGAGGGGTCGCGCGAGATCACGCTGACGATCTCGATCGCGCCGGCCTCGCCCATGCGCAGGCGCTTTTCCAGCGCAGAGAAGTTCGGGTCGAAGCGGCGGTTGAAGCCGATCATCAGCGGCTTGCCGGATTTCGCGACGATATCGAGGCAGCGGCGGATGCGGGCAGCGTCGAGATCGACCGGCTTCTCGCAGAACACCGCCTTGCCGGCCGAGACCGCGGCCTCGATCAGATCGGCATGGGTGTCGGTCGGCGTGCAGATCAGTACAGCATCGATCGAGGAATCGGACAGGATCGCCTCGGCACTGGCGACCTTGGCGCCGGAGACAGCGGCGAGCGAGGCCGCGGCGTCATGCGAGGCATCGGCCAGCGCGACCAGGGTGGCATCGCCGCGCGCTGCGACATTCAGCCCGTGAATCCGGCCGATCCTGCCGGCGCCCAAAAGACCAAAACGCATCGTGATCCTGTTTCCCGTCGTCGAGTTGCGGCCGCGCTAGTCGTGCGCGCCGAGAATGCTCTGGTCGAAGTCGATATTGGCGCCGGTCATCAGCCCCGACTCCGCCGAAGCCAGATAGGCGACGGCCTTGGCGACCTCGCGCGGATCGATCAGCCGGCCGAAGGGCTGGCCGGCGGCGGCCTTGTCGAGCCAGCCATCCTCGGCGCCATGGCGCAGGCGCATGATCGCGTCCTCGCCCGGCGTCGACATCCAGCCGATATTGAGGCCGTTGACCCGGATCCGGTCGGCGAGCAGCCCGTAGGCGGCGTTTTTCGTCAGCGTCGCGAGCGCGCCCTTCGAGACGCTGTAGGCGGCGAGGAAAGGCTGTCCGCCATGAGCCGACATCGACTGGATGTTGACGATGGCGCCTTGCGTCTTCTCGCGCCGCATCAGCGTCGCCGCGTCCTGGATCAGGAAAAACGGCGCGGTCAGGTTGACCGCCATGATGCGCTCGTAGAGTTCGGGCGAGGTGTCGAAGATGGTGCCGCGGTCGGTGTCGCCGGCGGCGTTGACCAGAATGTCGAGCCGCCCGAAGGCCTTGTCGGCCGCCGGAACGATCGTCCTGACGGCGGCGAGATCGGCGAGGTCGACGCTGTGGAAGCGGGCATCGCAGCCGCCGGAGCGCAGGCTCTGCGCCACCGCTTCGCCGCGCTCGCGGTTACGGCCGGTGAGGATCAGGCCGGCGGCGCCGCGTTCTGCGAGTTCGCGCGTGATCGCTTCGCCCAGCCCTTGAGTCGCGCCGGTGACGACAGCCACCTTGCCTGCCAGATTGCGGCTGAAATCCCGTGCTTCCGACAACTGGCGCCTGCTCCCCAAATCCGAAATTTCGGCACAGATTTTTTGTTCTGCTTGACTAGTGGAACAAATATTTCAATCTTCGCCCCCGCAAGTCAAGGCCGCCGCAGAGCCGGCCGGACGCGATTGGAGCCCCATGTCCGCAGAGCTTCAGCAGGGAACGCCAAGGCCGGATTTCGAGGGCTTCGTCGCATTGCTGCGCGAGCGTGCCCCGCTTCTGCCACGGCGGCTGCGCCAAGTCGCCGACCATGCTCTGGCCCATCCCGATGACATGGCGTTGAACACCGCCTCGCAGATTGCGCAGAAGGCCGGCGTGCAGCCCTCGACCCTGGTCCGCTTCGCCCAGGCGCTCGGCTATTCCGGCTTCAGCGAATTGCAACAGGTCTTCCGCTCCCGGCTGCGCCAGCAATTGCCCGACCATCGCGAGCGACTCGTAGCTTTGCGCGAGGGCGGGGCGGCCGGGCCCGGCATGGCCGCGGCGCTGCTCGACGGCTTCGTCCATGCCGGCGAGGCCTCGCTGAAGCGATTGAGGCGCGGACTCGACGCCGCTCTGGTCGAGCGGGCAACCGACATGCTCGCCGAGGCTCGCACCATCGTGCTCGTCGGCGCGCGCCGCATGTTCCCGGTCGTCGCCTATCTCGCCTATGCCTTCGGCAAGCTCGGCATCCGCGCCGTGCTGGTCGACAATGTCGCGTCGCTGGGGGCCGAGCAGGCTGCGATGGCCCGGCCGGGCGACGTGATGTTCGCGGTGAGCTGCGCGCCCTACACCCCGGCGACGATCGAGATGGCGGCGGTGGCCAAGGCTGCCGGTGTCCCGGTCATCGTCCTGACCGACAACGCGCTCAGCCCGCTGGCGGCGCATTGCGATCTCTGCCTCGAAGTCAGCGAGGCCGATTATGGTGCCTTCCGCTCGATGGCCGCGACCTTCGCCCTCGCGATGACGCTTGCCGTCGGCACTGCCGAGAAAGTCCGCGACGATGCCTGAACCTGTGCTCGATCTCGTCAGCATCGGCCGTTCCTCGGTCGACCTCTACGGCCAGCAGATCGGCGGCCGGCTCGAGGACATGGCGAGCTTCTCCAAGGCGGTCGGCGGCTGCCCGACCAATATCGCCATCGGCACCGCCAGGCTCGGGCTGAAATCGGCGGTGATCACCCGCGTCGGCGACGAGCAGATGGGCTGCTTCATCCTCGAGCAGCTGCAGCGCGAGGGCGTCGAGACCAGCGGCGTCGTGGTCGATCCGAAGCGGCTGACCTCATTGGTGATCCTCGGCGTGCGCGACGAGAAGACCTTTCCGCTGATCTTCTACCGCACCGATTGCGCCGACGCGGCGCTCGACGAGAGCGAGATCGACGAGGATTTCATCGCCTCGGCGAAGGCGGTCGTCGTCACCGGCACGCATTTCGCGATCCCCAACGCCGCGAAGGCGCAGAAGAAGGCGATTGCGCTCGCCCGCAAGCACGGCCGCAAGGTCGTGTTCGATGTCGACTACCGGCCCAATCTCTGGGGCCTCGCCGGCCATGCCGCGGGCGAAGAGCGCTATATCCGCTCGGATAACGTGACCCAGCATCTCCAGGCGATCCTGCCCGATTGTGATCTGATCGTCGGCACGGAAGAGGAACTGCATGCAGCCGGCGGCTCGGAGGATACGCTCGCCGCGATCCGCAACATCCGGGCGCTGAGCCGGGCGACCATCGTCTGCAAGCGCGGCCCGATGGGGTGTGTGGTTTTCCCTGGAGCCATCCCAGAATCAATCGAGGACGGCATCAAGGGCCCGGGCTTCCCGGTCGAGGTCTACAATGTGCTGGGAGCGGGCGACGCCTTCATGTCCGGCTTCCTGCGCGGCTGGCTCCGCGACGAGCCGGTCGAGACCTGCTGCAAATGGGCCAATGCCTGCGGCGCCTTCGCCGTCTCGCGCCTGCTCTGCTCGCCGGAGAGCCCGACCTTCGCCGAACTGCAGTTCTTCCTGAAGCATGGCTCGCCGCATCGGGCACTGCGCCATGACGTTGCGATCAACCATGTCCATTGGGCGACGACCCGGCGGCCGCAGGCCGAAACGCTGATGGCGCTCGCCATCGACCACCGCGCCCAGGTCGAGGCGATGGCGGACGAGGCGGGCGCGCCGCGCGAGCGCATTCCTGCCTTCAAGCGGCTTGCGGTCGATGCCGCGGCGCGGGTCGCCAAGGGCGCGCCGGGCTTCGGTATGCTGCTCGATGGTCGCTATGGCCGCGAGGCGCTGTTCCGCGCCGGCGATCACGGTTTCTGGATCGCCCGGCCGCTCGAGGTGCCGGGCTCGCGGCCGCTGCGCCTGGAGACGGATGCGGACGGCTCGCTGGGCGCCGCCTTGAACGAATGGCCGGTCGATCACATCGCCAAGGTGCTGGCCTTCTACCACCCCGATGACGATGCGGCGCTGAAGGCCGGGCAGGAGGCGACCCTCAAGCGCGTCGCGCTTGCCTGCCGGCAGGTCGGCCGCGAGCTGCTGGTCGAGATCATCTGCTCGAAGAACGGGCCGGTCGGCGACGACACCATGGCGAGCGTCATGCGCCGGCTCTACGAGATCGGCATCAAGCCGGACTGGTGGAAGCTGGAAGGCCAGCCGAGCACGGCGGCCTGGGCGGCGGTCGATGCCGCGATTGCAGAGAACGACCCCTATTGCCGCGGCGTCGTGCTGCTCGGCCTCGATGCGCCGGCCGCCGAACTGGAAGCCGCTTTCCGGCTGGCCAAGGGCGCGAGCACGGTGAAGGGTTTTGCTGTCGGCCGGACGATCTTCGGCGATGCGGCACGCGGCTGGCTCGCCGGCAAGCTCGACGACGAGGCGGCGACCGCGATGATGGCCGAGCGCTTCGGCCAGTTGGTCGGCGCCTGGCAGCGCGGCTGAGGAGAACGGCGATGGCCACGATCAGGCTCACCATGGCGCAGGCGCTCGTCGCGGCGATGGCGGCGCAGAAGACACGCGTCGGCGGCCGCACGCTGCCGCTCTTCGCCGGCGTCTGGGCGATTTTCGGCCATGGCAATGTCGCCGGGCTCGGCGAGGCTCTGCATGGCGCCCGCGACATCCTGCCGACCTTGCGCGCCCATAACGAGCAGGCGATGGCGCATGCGGCGATCGCCTTCGCCAAGGCCTCGCGCCGGCGCCGGATGATGGCGGTGACGAGCTCGATCGGCCCCGGCGCCACAAACATGGTGACGGCGGCCGCGGTCGCCCATGTCAACCGCCTGCCGCTGCTCCTGCTGCCGGGCGACGTCTTTGCCGGCCGCCGGCCCGACCCGGTGCTTCAGCAGATCGAGGACTTTGGCGACGGCACCGTCTCCGCCAATGACTGCTTTCGTCCGGTCTCGCGCTATTTCGACCGGATCACCCGGCCGGAGCAGCTGATCCCAGCCTTCGAACGGGCGATGCAGGTGCTGACTGATCCGTCCGATTGCGGCCCGGTGACCTTGGCGCTTTGCCAGGATGTGCAGACGGAGGCCTACGACTATCCGGAGAGCTTTTTCGCCGAGCGGATCTGGCAGCCACGCCGGGCGCGTCCCGACGAGCAGGAGCTGGCGCAGGCGGTCGCGCTGCTGAAGGGCGCCCGGCGCCCGCTGATCGTCACCGGCGGCGGCGTGCTCTACAGCGAGGCCGAGGGCGAACTCGCCCGCTTCTGCCTGGCGCACGGTATGCCGAGCGCCGAGACGCAGGCCGGCAAAAGCGCCCTGCCGCATGACCATCCGCTTAATCTCGGCGCGATCGGCGTCACCGGTACCGGCGCCGCCAACGATGCCGCGAAGACAGCTGACGTCGTGCTCGCAGTCGGCACTCGCCTGCAGGATTTCACGACGGGGTCACGTGCGCTGTTCGCCGATCCGGACTGCAGGATCATCGGCCTGAACACTCAAGGATTCGATGCCGGCAAGCACGGCGCGCAGCCGCTCCTTGCCGATGCCAGGGCGGGGCTTGCCGAGCTGGAGGCGGCGCTGACGGGCTGGCGGGCACCGTCTGACTGGACGACGCAGGTGCAGGCCTCGCGCGATGCCTGGCTTGCCACCGCCGCCCGCTATACCGCGGCCGGAAACCAGGCGCTGCCGAGCGATGCGCAGGTGATCGGCGCGGTGCAGCGCCAGAGCCGGGCGAGCGATGTCGTGCTCTGTGCGGCGGGCGGCCTGCCCGGCGAACTGCACAAGCTCTGGCAAGCCGGCGCGCCGGGTGGCTACCACATGGAATACGGCTATTCCTGCATGGGCTACGAGATCGCCGGTGGCCTCGGGGCCAAGCTCGCCGACCCCGCCCGGGAGGTCGTCGTCATGGTCGGCGACGGCTCCTACCTGATGATGAACTCCGAGATCGCGACCTTGGTCATGCTCGGGATCAAGCTCACCATCGTCGTGCTCGACAACCGGGGGTTTGGCTGCATCAACCGCCTGCAGAACGCGACCGGCGGGGCCTCCTTCAACAACCTGCTGCGGGATGCCCGCCATGAGGTGCTTCCGGAGGTCGATTTCGCGGCGCATGCCGGCGCGATGGGCGCGATCTCCCGCAAGGTCGCGAGCCTGACTGAGCTGGAAACCGCACTCGCCGAGGCCCGGGGCCACGATCGCACCAGCGTGATCGTCATCGACACCGACCCGCTGATCTCGACCGATGCCGGCGGGCACTGGTGGGATGTCGCGGTGCCCGAGGTTTCTGTGCGCGACGAGGTCAAGGCGGCGCGCCAACGCTATGACGGCGCGCTCGCCGCGCGCGACAACTGAGTCAAAGAGGACGACATGCCTATCCGTATCGGCGCCAATCCCATCGGCTGGTCGAATGATGATTTGCAGGAGATCGGCGGCGCGACCTCGCTTGAGACCTGCCTGGACGAGGCTCGGGAGGCCGGCTTCGTCGGCATGGAGCTCGGCCACAAGTTTCCGCGCGAGCCCAAGGCCCTGAAGGCTGCGCTCGCGCCCTTCGGCATGGCCTGCATTTCCGGCTGGTACTCCGCCGAACTGCTGAAGCGCGATGCCGAGGAGGAGATGAGGCATCTGCGACCGCATCTCGACCTGCTCAAGGCGATGGGCTCGAACGTGCTGGTCTTCGCCGAGACCTCGAATGCGATCCATGGCGACCGCAGCAAGCCCTTGTCGCAGCGCCCGGTGATGGAGGCGGGCGACTGGGCGCAGTTCGGAGCGCGGATCACCGAGGTCGCCGAGCGAACGCTCGCCGAGGGCGTCAGGCTGGTCTACCACCACCATATGGGCACGATCGTCGAGAGCGAGGCCGATATCGACGCCTTCATGGCGGCGACCGGCGAGGCCGCGCATCTGCTGCTCGACACCGGCCACGCGACCTGGGGCGGGGCCGATCCGGTCAAGCTGGCGCAGCGCTATCGCGCCCGCATCAGCCATGTCCACGCCAAGGACGTCCGCAAGGGTGTGATGGAGCAGGCGAGGGCGGAAGACTGGAGCTTCCTCGATGCGATCCTCGGAAAGGGCGCCGATCTCGGGGTCTACACCGTGCCGGGCGACGGCATGGTCGACTACCCGGCAGTGTTCAAGGCGCTGCCCGGCTATTCCGGCTGGGTCGTCGTCGAGGCCGAGCAGGACCCCGAAAAAGCCCATCCATTGACCTATGCCAAGAAGGGCGTCGCCCATCTCGAGGCGAGCCTGAAGGAGGCCGGGCTCGTTTGAGCCCGGGATCGCCATGTCGAAGCTGCTGGTGAAGCCGCAGGCCCCCGATGCCGATGGGTGCATCCACGAGATCACGCCGGAATCTGCGGGCTGGGGCCATGTCGGCTTTGCCGTTCACCGCCTTGCCGACGGCCAGACCCTGTCGCGCGAGACCGGCGATCGCGAGCATTGCCTCGTCCTGCTTTCGGGCAAGGTGGCGGCCCGTGCCGATGGTCAGGATTTTGGTGTGATCGGCGGTCGGGCTTCGCCATTCGAGGCCGATCCCTGGTCGCTCTATGTGCCTGCCGGCTCCGCCTGGAGCGTTGCCGCACGTGGGCCGTGCGAACTCGCGATCTGTTCGGCGCCGGGGATCGTCGGCCAGCGCCCGCCGCGCCTGATCGCGCCCGCCGATGTCGGCTGCCTGACGCGCGGCCAGGGCAGCAATGTCCGCCATGTTCGCAACATCCTCCCCGAAACCGAAGCCGCCGACGGGCTGCTGGTGGTCGAGGTGATCACCCCGGCCGGCAACTGGTCGAGCTATCCG
Source organism: Allobosea rubneri (assembly GCF_032464875.1). Classification (NCBI taxonomy): domain Bacteria; kingdom Pseudomonadati; phylum Pseudomonadota; class Alphaproteobacteria; order Hyphomicrobiales; family Alloboseaceae; genus Allobosea; species Allobosea rubneri. Next base: position 82,509 of record NZ_JAWDID010000011.1, on the reverse strand, counting down.
CCGCACAAGCATGACGAGGACCGGCTGCCTGACGAATCGCAGCTGGAGGAAACCTATTACCACCGGCTGAACCCGCCGCAGGGCTTCGGCTTCCAGCGCGTCTATACCGATGACCGCTCGCTCGACGAGACCATGAGTTTCGAGAATGGCGATGTCGTGCTGGTGCCGAAGGGCTATCATCCCGTCGGCGCGCCGCATGGCTACGATCTCTATTATCTCAATGTGATGGCCGGCCCGAAGCGGATCTGGAAGTTCGCCAACGATCCTGCCCATGACTGGCTGATGCCGCGCTAGCCACGGCGGGCCGTCGGTCGCCTGCCTACGCGGTCGCGTTCGACCTTGCCTCGTCATCCCGGGCTGCTTCGATTCGCGGCTTGTCCGGGATGACAGGAGGGAGGCCGCGAGCCTGAACAAAATCTGCGAAAGGCGCTTCAGGTCTTTGAGCTGAAAGGGTCTTTCTGACTTCCGCCACCCGCGGTTGAAACCCTGCCTCAGAGATCGACTAGCACCCAGAGCACGACGGCGTCTGTCGGACCCGACGAGGTCCAGGTGTGCTCGGTGCTCGCGTCGTAATAGACCGAATCGCCCTTGTTGAGCTCGAGCGGCTCATAGAGCGCGCTGTGCACGATCAGCGTGCCTTCCATCACCATCACGAAGATCTCGGCCTCCGACTTGGCCCAGGCCGGATAATCGTCCGGCGAGCGTGCCGTCACCGTGGTCAGGATCGGTGTGGCGCGCTTGTTCTTGAGGTCGGCGCACAGCAGCATGTTGTTGCAGGTCACCGTCGCATGGCGGCTTCCGGCGCCGGCCCGCGTCACGCTGCGCCGGCCGCGGAAGGCGCCAGGGTCATTGTCCTGGTCGTTGAGCAGGGAAACCAGCTCGATGCCGAGCCCCTGGGCGATACGTTGCATCGTCGAGATGGTCGGCGAAAGCTCGTTGCGCTCGATCTTCGAGAACGCCGAGGAAGAGACGCCGGTCAGCCGGCTCGCATCCTGCAAGGTCAGCCCGCGGCGCTTGCGCACCTTCAGCAGCCGCGCGCCGATGTCGAGATGCCCCCGCGCGTCCTCGGAATCGTGATCGACCGGGCGGCCTGCGCCGCGGGCCGTGTCGTCCCGGTCGAGCGACGAGATTTCCGGCATCCTGATCTCCCTGGCGCAGCCGGAAGGCTGCAATGCCTCCGGCCCGGACTCTCATAGCGGGCAGCATAGGGCATGGAAAGCGCTTGATCCATAATGCTCCACAAATTGTCGGATAGTGGATTTTTGTATCTTAGTATTGACATCGGTCGAATGGTGGATGAGCGTTGGATTGGCTGACGAGCCGGCAAACCGCTGCGCGACGCTCCGTCCAGGGCATGCGCCGGCTTGAATCCGGTTGGCAGCTAGACAAGGGAAACGCTTGATGACGCTCACGAAAGACCAGTTGAACGGCCTCTACACGGCCATCGTCACCCCGCTCGCCGAGGATGGGTCTGTCGACGTCAAAGCCCTGAAGAAGCTGGTGCGCTTTCAGCTCGACGCCGGCGCGGCCGGCATCGTGCCGATCGGCGGCACGGGCGAGTATCCTGCCTTCTCTCGTGACGAGCGCCGCACCATCGTTGCGACCTGCGTCGAGGCCGCCGATGGCAAGCCGGTGATCCCGGGTGTGCTCTCGACTGGTTTCGAGGACGCTCTGGAAGCCGGCCGCGACTTCGCGGCGGCGGGCGCCGCCGCTGTGATGACGGTCACCCCCTATTATGCGCCCGGCACCCAGGACGGCATGCGCGCCTATTTCCGGCGCTACCGGGACTCGCTCGACCTGCCGGTCATGCTCTACCAGATCCCGCGCCGCACCACCGTCTCCGCCTTCGCCGACACGGTGCAGGCGATGGCCGAGGACGGCTCGATCATCGGCATGAAGTACTCGTCCTATGACATGCCGGACTATATCCGCACGGTGAAGTACGCCGGCGACAAGATCGCGATCCTCAGCGGCGAGGAGCCCCTGTTCGCGACCCATGTCGCGCTCGGCGCCCGCGGCGGCGTGCTGGCCTCGGCGACGATCTATCCGAAGATCTGGATCGAGATCTTCGAGCTCGCCAAGCAGGGCAAGCTGAACGAGGCCCTGAAGCTCCAGGACAAGATCGATCCGGTCATCGATTCGATCTATGTCGAGACCAATCCCGGCCCGCTGAAGCGCTACATGGCGCTTGCCGGCATGCCGGTCGGCGGCGTCCGCCTGCCGTTGCAGGGCCCGAGCGCCGAGACGATCGCCAAGCTCGAGACCGCCGCCAAACAGGCGAAATCGGTCAGCCTCGCCTGAACGAAGGGAACCGCATCGTGCTCGATCGGCTGCGCGATATCGTTGGCGACAAGGGGCTCATCGCCGATCCCGGCGAGATGGCCCCCTGGCTGACCGATTGGCGCGAGAGGCGCCAGGGCAGGGCGCTCTGCGTCGTTGCCCCGGCCTCCACCGCCGAGGCCGCAGCCGTGATGCGGCTCTGTGCCGAGCAAGGCCAGCCGGTCTTCCCGGTGGGCGGCAACACCGGGCTGTGCTTCGGTGCGGTGCCCGAGAGTGGCCGCGCCGAGAAGCCCGGAATCGTCCTGTCGCTGCGCCGGATGAACAAGATCCGCGCCATCGACCGTGCCGGCAATATCGCGACCGTCGATGCCGGTGTGGTGCTCGGCGACCTGCATACGGCGGCAGCCAACGCCGGACGCCAGTTCCCGCTCCATCTCGGCAGCGAAGGCAGCGCCCAGATCGGCGGGCTGATCTCGACCAATGCCGGCGGGACGGGCGTCGTCCGCTACGGGCCGATGCGCGATCTCGTCGCCGGGCTGGAGGTCGTCCTTGCCGATGGCCGCGTGCTCGACGATCTCGCAGCCCTGCGCAAGGACAATACCGGCTATATGCTTCGGCACCTGTTCATCGGTGCCGAAGGAACGCTCGGCATCATCACCGGCGCGGCGCTGCGGCTGCACCCGCAGACCCCGAATACCGCCCACGCCTGGGTCTCGGTGGCCGATGCAGCCGCTGCGGTCGCTCTTCTCGCCGCCATGCAGGATCGGGCAGGCAGCGCGATCCAGGCCTTCGAACTGGTCTCCGCCTCGCAGTTCGAGCTTGTGGTTCGCCATGTCGAGCGCATCCGCATTCCCTTCGATGCCATTCCGGTCTGGTCGGTGCTGATCGAGCTCAGCAGCGAGGATGGCTCGACCGACCTTGGCGCCGTTCTCGAAGAGGTCCTCGGCGACTGCCTGGAAAAGGGTACGGTGGTCGATGCCGTCGTCGCCGCCTCGCAGCAGCAGGCCGACGAGTTCTGGCATGTCCGCCACTCGGTCTCCGAGGCCAACAAGAAGGAGGGCATCGGCGTCGTCCACGACGTCGCCGTGCGGACCTCCGATGTCGCGGGCTTCATCGCGGCCGCTGATGTGGTTGCCGCCGCGCGCTATCCGCAGGCCGTGACTCAGGTGGTCTGCCATCTCGGCGACGGCAATGTGCACTACATCCTGATGTTCCAGCGCGCCTTCTGGGCGAGCCTGCCGGACACGGAAGCCTTCGCGCTCGAAGTCGAGCAGGCGGTTCATGACGTGGCGGCGCGCTTCCGCGGCACTTTCAGCGCGGAGCACGGCGTCGGCCGCAAGCTGACCGAGGAACTCGAACGCCTCGCCGACCCGCTGCGTTACGAGCTGATGGGCAAGGTCAAGGCGCTGTTCGACCCGCATGAGCTGATGAATCCCGGTGTCCTGCTTCCGGCCAAGGCCGGGTGAGGGCGCTGCAAGAAAATCCGCCAGCGCTTCCCTCGGGGCGCGGGACGGCCTACCCGCCGAGACAAGCGGGATCGCGCTCCATCGACCATGGGGCATGTTTTCAATCGGGAGAGACGACATGACGACACGCAGGGATCTCGCCGGGCTGCTCGGCGCCGGCGCGGTTGCGGCAACGGCGCTGACGCTGGCTTCGAAGGAAGCCAGCGCGCAGGCGGCCACCACCAATACCTTTGAGCGCATCCTCAGCTCGAAGAAGCTCCGGATGGGCGCCGTCGCCGCCGGCCAGCCCTGGACCTTCAAGGACCGGGCGACCGGCAAATGGGGCGGGCAGTTCGTCGACATCGGCACCGCGCTCGCTGCCGACATGGATGTGCAGCTGGAGATCGTCGAGACCACCTGGGGCAACGCCGTCCTCGACATCCAGGCCGACAAGATCGACATCATGTTCGGCATGAACCTGACGCCGAAGCGCGCCCTGGTCGTCGACTACACCTCCACGGTCTATGACAGCGCGCTCGTCGTCATCGCCCGTCCCGGCTTCGAGCCGAAGAACTGGGCCGATCTCAACGACCCCAAGATCAAGATTTCGGTCGATGTCGGCTCGGCACACGACCATGTCGCCGCCCGGCTCTGCCCGAAGGCGCAGATCGTGCGCTTCAAGTCGCTGGAGGAGGCGACGCTCGCGCTCCGCAGCGGCCGCGTCGACGCCCAGAGCATCTTCTGGATGGGCGGCGTGCGCGCCGTGAAGCGCGACCCGGGGCTCGGCAAGGTCATCGTGCCGCAGCCGATGTTCGGCTCGACCTCGAACGCCATCGTGCGCCGCGAGACCGACAAGACCTGGCGCGACTTCGCCTCGGCCTGGATCACCTATTCGCGCGGCCTCGGCCTGATCCGCGAGGCGGTGGTGAACAGCCTCGCCCAGGTCGACCTGACGCTGGATGACATCCCGCCGGGCGTCACCTTCTGAGTGTGGGACAGGGTCTCCGGCTTCGCGCCGGAGACCCTCTTCCGGTTTCACCGGTTCCTGCGGCCTGGTCGCCGGGCAGGCTTGCGAAAGGGAAAAGATGTATACGTGGCGTTTCGATGCCGTCTGGGGCTACCGCGACCTGTTCCTGACCGGAACCGCGGTGACGATCGGTCTTACCATTGCAGTCGTCCTGCTCGGCCTCGTCGTCGGGCTGATCGCCGGTCTCGCGCAATTGTCGCGCTCTCCCGCGCTGCGCTGGCTGTCCTGGCTCTATATCGAGATGTTCCGGCTGACGCCGCTGCTCGTGCTGCTGCTCTGGTTCTACTACGCGCTGCCGATGCTGACGGGCATCAAGATCGACGCGCTGACGGCGGCGGTCGTGACGCTCTCGCTCTATGGCGGCTCGTTCTATGCCGAGGTCATTCGCGGCGGCATCGTCTCGATCGAGACCGGGCAGAGCGAGGCGGGGCTCGCGCTCGGCATGACCCCCGGCAAGGTGATGCGCCGCATCGTCCTGCCGCAGGCGATCAAGCGGATGATCCCGCCGCTGATGAACCAGTCGATCATCCAGTTCAAGAACACGTCGCTGGTCTCGGTTCTGGCGGTGCCGGACCTGCTCTACCAGGGTCAGATCGTCGCCATGGAGACCTATCGCGCCCTCGAGGTCTACACCGTGATCGCCGCGATCTACTTCGTCGTCCTGCTGCCGGCGACCGTGATCGTCAAGCGCGCCGAGAAGCGCCTGTCGCAGAGCAATTGAGGCAGAGATGACCACCAGCAAGATCGAAATCTCGGGCCTGCGCAAACAGTTCGGCGACCTCGTCGTCCTGCGTGACATCAACCTCAAGGTGGAAGCCGGCGCGGTCATCGCGCTGATCGGGCCCTCGGGCTCCGGCAAGTCCACCTTGCTGCGCTGCATGAACCTGCTCGTCGTGCCGGAAGGCGGACGTATCCGCATCGGCGACGATGTCTTCGCCTTCGACGGCAGCGCCAAGCTGCCCGGCGTGCGCGAACAGGCGCGCTTCCGCTCGAACACGGGCATGGTGTTCCAGCACTTCAACCTGTTCCCGCACATGACGGTTCTCCAGAACGTTATGGAGGGTCCGCTCTCGGTGAAGAACATGCCGAAGGCGGAGGCTGACGCGCTCGCCCGGCGGCTGCTCGACAAAGTCGGCCTCAGCGACAAGGTCGATGTCTTCCCGAACAAGCTCTCGGGCGGCCAGAAGCAGCGTGTCGCCATCGCCCGCGCGCTGGCGATGGAGCCCTCGGTGATGCTCTTCGACGAGGCGACCTCGGCACTCGACCCGGAGCTCGTCGGCGAGGTGCTGAACGTCATGCGCGCGCTTGCGGCCGAAGGCATGACGATGATCATCGTCACCCACGAGATCGGCTTCGCCCGCGAGGTCGCCGACCGCCTCGTCTTCATGCGCGACGGCGTGATCGTCGAGGAAGGGCCGGCCCGTGAGGTGATCGACAACCCGAAGGAAGAGGCGACCCGCGCCTTCCTCAGCCACTTCCACAATCGCGGCTGAGCCCTGAGGGCAGGACGATGACGGCTTCTTCCGGTTCGCATGTCGCCGTAATCGGGGGCGGCATCGTCGGCCTCGCCGCTGCGTTGGAAATCCAGCGCTCCGGCCATCAGGTGACCCTGATCGAGCCTGAGGAGCCGGGCGGCCGGCAGGCGGCCTCCTATGGCAATGGCTGCTGGCTCAACCCCGGCGCGATCATGCCGATCTCGCTGCCGGGGCTCTGGCGCAAGGTGCCGGGTTTCTTGCTCGATCCGACCGGACCTTTCGTCATCCGCTGGCGCGACCTGCCCGGGCTCGCCGGCTGGCTGCTCGATTTCGTGCTCGCCGGCCGCAACTGGGATCTGGTCGAGGCCTGCGCGCGCACCCGTTTCGAGCTGTGCAGGACCGCCGTCGACGAGCATGTCGCGCTCGCCGAGGAAGCGGGCGTTCCCGAGCTGATCCGGCGCGAAGGCGTGATGTACGTCTATCTCGATCGCTCGGAGTTCCTGGCCGAGGAGCGCGTCTGGCGGATGCGGCGCGAATTCGGCGTCCCCTTCAGCGAGGTTGGGGATGAGGAGCTGCGCCGGATCCAGCCGGAGCTGGCGCCGCGCTATCGTTTCGGTGCCCGGCTCGATGGCGGCGCCTACGTCGTCGACCCCGGTGCCTATTGCCGCGCGCTGGAGCAACTCCTCCTGCGTCGGGGTGGCAAGCGCATCGTCGCGCGCGCCACGGGCTTCGAATTCGCGGCGGGGCAGCTCAGCGCGGTGCGGTCGCAGGCCGGCCCGGTCTCCTGCGATAAGGCGGTGATTGCCGCCGGTATCGGCTCCCGCGAGCTGGCCCGTCAGGCAGGCGACCGCGTCAAACTGATCTCCGAACGCGGCTACCATGTCGTGCTGCAAGAGCCAGGCTTCGACATCCCTTGCGGCCTGATGCCGTCCGACGGCCTGATGGCGGTGGTCGCGACCCGTGAGGGGCTAAGGCTCGCCGGACAGGTCGAGCTCGCCTCGGTCTCGGCCGCGCCGGACTGGCGCCGTACCGAGATCCTGCTCGGTTTCGCCCGCAAGATGTTCCCGCAGCTGAAGATCGACGAGGCCAGGCTCGACCGCTGGATGGGCCATCGTCCCTCGACGCCGGACGGTCTGCCCTGCATCGGCGTCTCCACCGGCAGCCGCGATATCTTCCATTGCTTCGGACATGCCCATACGGGATTGATCCAGGCGCCGACTTCGGCCCGCCTGGTTGCGGCGCTGCTCGACGGCCGCGCGCCGCCCTTCGACCCGGCGCCATTCTCGGCAGGAAGGTTTGGTTGATGAGCGACGGTCTGCTCTATCTTTCTCGGCGCGAGGTTCGCGCGCTCGGCATCTCGCCCGGCGAGGTCCGCGAATCCGTGCTCCAGGCCTTCCGGGACCATGCTGCCGGGCTGAACCGCAGCCTGCCGAAGAAGTCGCTCGATCTCGGCCCGGGCCACGGCTTCCAGGCGATGTCCGCCGCCTCCGAGCCGGAGGCGATCGCCACGGTGAAATGGGTGTCGATGGCGCCGGTCGCGCCGGACAGCACGGCGCCCGGCATCAGCGCCCTGATCTGCGTCAACGACTATGCGACCGGCCTGCCCCTTGCTGTGCTGGATGGCGACGAGATCACCCTGATCCGTACCGCCGCAATGTCGGCCGCCGCCGCCTCCTATCTCGCTCCGGCTGAGCCGCTCACGATCGGCTTCGTCGGCTGCGGCCTGCAGGCCCACGCCCATCTCGCCGCCTTCCTCGATCTTTATCCCGGGCTGAAGACGGTGCTGGCGCTGAGCCGCAGCCGGGCTTCGGCCGAGCGCTTGGCCGAGGCAGCGGCGGTGCGCGGGCTTAGGACCGAGATCCTCGCCGACGCGGACGAACTGCTCGGCCGTTCCGACATCGTCATCTCGATGGTGCCGGGCGCGCCCGGGCTGAAGCCCTTCCTCGATGCCGGCCGGATGCGGGCCTCGTCCTTCGCCTCGGCGGTCGACATCGGCCGCAGCTGGCTTCCCGAGGCGCTGCCGGCCTTCGACTTCCTCGCGACCGACAGCCTGGCGCAGTCGACCGCGCCCTATGACGTCAATTCGCAGCCGGTCGAGACCGTCCGCTTCCAGGACGACCTGATCCAGATCGCGGCGCGCGGCGCCGGGCCGGCCGGGCAGGGGCGCCGGATGTTCTGCTTCCGCGGCTTCGCGCTGGCCGATCTCGCTCTGGCCGGACTGGTCGTCCGCAAGGCGCGCGCGGCCGGCGCTGGAACGAGACTGGAACGATGATCCTGACCGGCCTGAACGCCATCCTCAATGTCGAGGATGCGCGGCGCGCTGCCCGCCGGCGCCTGCCGCGTGGACTGTTCGAATATGTCGACCGTGGCGCCGAGGACGAGATCTCGATCGGCGGCAACCGGCGCGACCTCGATGCGGTGAAGCTCGCGCCCTCCGTGCTCGTCGATGTCTCGCAGCGCACGCAGGAAGCCGAGGTGCTCGGCCGCCAGCAGCCGTCGCCGCTGGTGATCGCGCCGACGGCCGTCGCCGGCCTGGTCTGGCGCGACGGCGAGATCGCCCTGGCGCGGGCTGCCGCCGCGGCGGGCATCCCGTTCTGCGTCTCGACCCAGTCGATCACCTCGATCGAGCGGATCGCGGACGAATCCGGCGCCGAACTCTGGTTCCAGCTTTATGTCTGGAAGAACCGCGAGCGCACTTTGGCGCTGCTCGACCGGGCCTGGGCGGCGGGTGCGCGGACGTTGGTGCTGACCGTCGACACGGCTGTGGGCCCCAACCGCGAATACAATCTACGCAACGGCTTCGGCATTCCGCTCAAGCCCTCGCTGCGCGCCGGGATCGATCTCGCGCTGCATCCGCGCTGGACCTGCGACGTGCTGCTGCGCTCTCTCATCGCCTCCGGCGTGCCGACCTATGCGCACTACCCGGACGAGTTCCGCACCCAGCTCGGCCGCGTCTCGCTCTCCGACGAGATGTCTCTTGCGACCGACGTGACCTGGGAGGATGTCGTGCTGCTGCGGAAGCGCTGGCAGGGCAAGCTCGTGCTCAAGGGCGTGCTGCGCGTTGACGATGCCCGCAAGGCGGCCGAGTACGGCGCCGACGCTATCGTCGTCTCGAACCATGGTGCCCGCAACCTCGATTGCGCGCCGGGGCCGGTCGAGGTGCTGCCCGCCATCGTCGACGCGGTCAGCGATCGGCTCGCCATCCTGGCCGATAGCGGCGTCCGGCGCGGCGCCGACATCGCCCGTTTCCTGGCGCTCGGCGCCTCGGGCGTGCTGATCGGGCGGGCGACGCTCTATGGCGTGGCGACCGCAGGCGAGGCCGGGGCGAGCCGGGTGCTCGACCTCCTGCGCAACGAGCTCTCAATCACGATGGGCATGCTGGGCGCGAGAACGCTCGCCGACTTGCCGGGCTGTCTTGCCCCGTCGAACCGCAGGTAGGGCGGCGCGAGCAGAGGCTTGAACCGGCGCATCGGCCTGAACCGACCGGCGGCGGCTCACTTTGCGGCAGGAAGGCCGAGCTTCCAGCAGAGTTCCGGCTCGCCGTCCCGCACGAAACTGGCATAGTCGCGCAGATGGACGCCGTCGCTGAAGGCGGCGCGAGGCTCCGGAACGCGTTCCGCTCCGGCAAAGAGGTCTGCATAGACGCAGCGCTGCGGCTCGCATGAACCGGCCAGCAGAGACGAGTAGCGGGTCGCCGCCGACCGCGGAAACAGGACGGCCTCCTTGTCGGCGACCGGCGGGATGGCGATCACGGCGCGGCGGTCGCTCCATGAGGTGCTGAGGCGTTGCCTGAGGCCTCCGAGGCCGGCCTTGAAACTGCTCTCGCCCTTCGCGGTCTCTGGTTCACGCTTCACCCAGATGTCGTTTGTGCCGATCGAAAGCAGCACCGCTTCGGCCTTGTGGGGCGGGGTTATCCTGCGGGCGAGATCGAGAACGTCGCCGACGAGTGCTCCCGACAGGCCGGCATTGACGACTGGCAGGCCGCAGAAGCTGGTCAGGAACAGCCGCTCGGCATGGGAATCGCCCATGACCACGATGTAAGGGCCCCTGACCTGATCGAGCTGGGTCCGTATGGTCTCAAGGCGAAGCTGCCGAAAACCGTCGAAAGGTCGGCGTAGCTCGCCATTGGCGAGCCAGCCATGGCCGGCCCAGCCGATCGTGGCTGCGAGCAGCATGAGGGAGGTGACGAGCATCGTCACTCCGACCCGCTTCAGCGTGTCGTGCGACAATGCGGGCCGGCGAGCAGTTGCAGCAGGCAGGCTCATAGCAGATTGGCCAGCCCTGCGAGCGAGCCGACGAAGGCGAACATCCGCGACGTGACGGAAGGGCGCTTCTGCTGTGGAGCAGCAATCTGGACTGGGCCTTGCGGCGCGTTGAACGAGACCGGGCGCCTCGGTGGCAGCGTCGCGATGACCGGGGATGCCTTGTGCGGCCGCGCCGGCGAAGCGGCCATGATGGCGACTGGCTTGCTGACGGTTGCCGCCGCGGCGGAAGTGCTCCGCATCGGTTCCGCGGCGAAAGCAATGTTGGTGTGGGGCATCGCCGCCAGTGCCCACTCTGCTCGGGCGAGGTGCGTCTCGAATTTCGGTGGTGCCGAAGCATTGCCCGGCAGCCGGTCGATGATCTTGCCCGTCGCGCTGTGCTGTGCCGCGATCGGATGCGGATTCGGTGCGGTGGGTGCCTGGACATTGGGCGCGCCGAGCAATGCGGCCGCGATGAAAGGGGCGGCCAGGGCGGTTAGCCGGCGGCGGTTCTGGGCAATTGCGAACATGACTGTCCCATTCGGTTCGCTGGGACAGTCGCGAGGCGGTCGGGCGAAATGCCGGCGCGAATGTTGCCGAGTGTTTCGCGCGTGTTGAAAGTTGTAGGTGCTTCGGCGCTCACGGCTGCGAGGGAGGCGCATGCCGCAGCAGCCTGATCCGGGCGATGAGGCCGCGCGGCAGGTTGTCATGCAGCGTCAGGTTCCCGCCATGGGCGGCGGCGATGGACTGCGCGATGGCCAGACCGAGGCCGAATCCCTCTGAGTCGATCCGACCGCGCGCTTCGTCGCCGCGCATGAAGGGCTCTAGCAGTCGCTGACGGTCATTTTCCGGGATGCCGGGGCCGTCGTCCGCGACCTCGATCAGCAGGCTTTCAGTCTCATCGTTCAACCGGACGATGGTTTGCGTTCCATAACGCACGGCGTTTTCGACAAGGTTCGTGACGGCACGCTCGAGTTGCTGCGCATCGCCCGTCACGACGATCCAGCGTGGGCCGTCATAGTGGATCTTGTGTCCGATATCGCTGAACTCGTCGGATATGGTCTGGAGCAGGCTCGATAGGTCGAAGGCGGCGCGCTTCTCGCGGCGGTTGGCGTCGCGGAGATAGGAAAGCGCGCCCTGGACCATCGTGTCCATATGAGCGAGATCGCGGGTGAACTGGCCGCGCAGCACGCCGTCCTCGATGAACTCGACCCGCAGGCGCATGCGCGTGATCGGCGTTCGCAGATCATGGCTGATCGCCGCCAGCATGCGCGTGCGGTCCGCGAACAGCGCGTGGATCCGGTCCCTCAGCCTGTTCAGGGCGCGCGCGGCGGTCCGGACCTCGGCGGGGCCTTCCTCCCGCAGCGGCGACGGGTCGCGATCGATCGAGAATTCTTCCGCCGCCGAGGCGAAGCGCGCCAGCGGCGCCGTGATGCCGCGCGAAGCCCAGAGGGTGAGGGCGCCGACATTGAGGCCGACAAGGGCGATGGTGGCGAGCACCAGAACCGAAAGCGGGCGTGGCGGTGGTTCCATGACACCGGCGGCGATCGTAACCTCGAGGCCGGCTCCGTCCGGAAACCCGATCGCGAACTGCCGCGGCGGCCCGCGCCCATCCGGCTCCGATAGAGGCGCTACCCGAAAGCCGTCGCCCAGGCGTCGGGCAATTCCGCCTCTGTCGGGATCCGGAGCAGCCCCCGGCGAGCGCCCGGAGAAGCTCTCGGTGAGCGTGAAGGCGAAGCGCTGATCCGCGCCGTTCGCGGTCGCGATCAAGGACTGGCGTTGTTCAGCCGGCGTCTGCGCCACGAGTTTGCTGATGGTCGCGATGGTTTCGAAGGCCGGCGGTCCCGGCCAGTTGCGTGGGGCTTGCAGGTACAGTGCGATGGCGAGGATCAGGTAGAGCAGGGCGATGACGCCGGCCACCAGCAGAGCGACCTGGGTCCCGATGCGGGCCGGCAGGCGAAACCACCGCCTCATCGCCGTTCGACGGCCGGAGTGAAGAGATAGCCGCCCGAGCGGATGGTCTTGATCATTTCCGGCTCGCGCGGATCGCGTTCGATCTTCTGGCGCAGGCGGCTGATCAGGATGTCGATGCTGCGCTCGAAGGGCGCGGCCGAGCGCCCCTGCGTCAGGTCGAGCAGGATGTCGCGCGAGAGCACGCGCCCCGGCCGCTCGCAGAAGGCCCGCAGCAGATCGAACTCCGCCCCGGTCACGGCGACGCGGATATCGTCGGGATTGCTCAGCTCGCGCTTGCCCGCGTCCAGGGTCCAGCCGTTGAACGCGAAGGCGCCCGGAGGGGCGTCCTGGTCAGGTTGCGCGCCTTGCTGCCGGCGCATCACGGCGCGGATTCGGGCCAGCAGCTCGCGCGGATTGAAGGGCTTCCCGAGATAGTCGTCGGCGCCCATTTCCAGGCCGATGATCCTGTCGACGTCCTCGCTGTGTGCGGTCAGCATGATGATCGGGATCGTTGTGCTCTGCCGAAGGCGACGGCAGATCGACAGCCCGTCCTCGCCAGGCAGATTGAGGTCGAGCACGATCAGGTCGAATCGCCCCTCCCGAAGAGCCCGGTCCATCTCGCGGCCGTCATGCACGGCTACGCTGCGCATGCCATTCTGGGACAAGTAGCGCGCGACGAGCGAGCTGATTTCGCGGTCGTCCTCGACGACCAGAATATTCGCCGATGTGTTCACGTCGATTACCAATGCCTCACGCGCCGCAACCATATCGGAGCGGCTTGTCCTCTGCAGCCCGGTGGATAGGCACCTATTGTTTCTGACGTGCCCGGCGAATGTTGCCGGGGCGTTGCAGTTTGTTTCCGGCAGAAACGTCGCCGCTGGCCGGATGGCTGCTCAGAGCTGCGACTCGATCGGCAGCACTCCGATGACGCTTGCCGCGAGGCGTCGGCCGAGACCCGCTCCAGGTTCCGAACGCAGCTTGCGCGCCTGTGTTGCCGCGGCATCGTTCCAGACGAGGCTGCTGCCTTCGATCGCGACCTGGTAGCTGCAGTTCGGGGAGGTCTGCGAGACGAAGATCGCGCGCATCTGCTCGACCAGCCGAGCGTCGTTGAAGATCACCCCCATCTCGGTATTGAGCGAGGCCGAGCGCGGATCGAAATTGAACGAGCCGACGAAGCCGACCCCGTCATCGACCGTGAACGCCTTGGTGTGCAGGCTCGCGCCGCGCGAACCGAACAGCGAGGGCCCATCGCGAATGATTTCCGGCCGGAGTTCGTAGAGGGCGACGCCGCTTTCGAGCAGGGGCTTGCGGTATCTCGCATAGGCGCCGTGGACGGCGACCACGTCGGTCGCGGCGAGAGAGTTGGTCAGCACCGAGATCTTCACGCCTCGCCGGGCGAGGGCGGCGAAGGCCGAGGCGCCCTTCCTGCCGGGAATGAAATAGGGCGAGGTGATGTTGAGCTCGTTGCGCGCGGCGGAGAGCGCGCGCAGCAGGCGCCCTGCCAGCCAGCCGGTGCCGCGCGGATCCCAGGCTTTCGCCGGCGGGTCGGAGACGACCTCGACCTCGGCGCTCCAGAGCAGGGAGCGGCCGGCCTCGGGCAGCACGTTGGCCTCCTTGCGCTCGGCGAGATTGGTCAGGAAGGGCGCAGCGTTGAGCAGGCGACGCGAGGGCCGCCTTGCCTGGCTCGCGAGCTTGCGGCGCAGCTTCGAGCGGCTGAGCGAGCAGAGCGGGATCACCGCGGGACTGTTCCAGAAATCGTCGAAGATGCGCTCGGCCTGCGGCACGGCCTCGCCGACCAGCAGAACGTCGAGGTCGTGGAAGTTGGTGGTACGTGAGGCGTCGAAATAGGCATCGCCGATATTGCGCCCGCCGATGATGGCGATCCGGCCATCGGCGATCCAGGCCTTGTTGTGCATCCGCCGTGTCGCCTTGAAAGCGCGCAGCGCCAGCTCGATTCCGCGCCGCAGGGAGCTGGAACGGTTGCGGCTCGGGTTGAACAGGCGGACCTCGATGTTCGGGTGGCGGTCGAGCCCGAGATAGCTTGCATCGTCGCCGCGCGTGTTGATGTCGTCGATCAGCAGGCGCACGCGCACGCCGCGGTCGGCGGCGGCGATCACCTCGCGGGCGAGCAGCCCGCCGGTCAGGTCGTCGAGCCAGTAGTAGTACTGCAGATCGAGGCTGCGTCCGGCATTGCGCGCGGCGAAGGCGCGCACGGCGAAGGCCTGGAGATTGTCGGCGACCAGCAGCAGGCCGCTCTGGTTCGGATGGTCGCGCAGCAGGGGTGCGACAGCACGGTCGAGAGCGGTTTCCTCATCGGAAACGGGCAGCGCCATGGTCGGTGCGCCGCGTGCCCGGCGGCTGAAGCGGCCATAGGAATAGATGGCGGCCAGCGACGAGAGGACGAACAGCGTCACGCCGAACAGCACGATCTCGAAAATGTGCATTTCCTCCTGCCGCTTTACCTCTTCCATCATAACGGGCTATCGCCGATGTCGTTCATTCTTTCGCGAACGACAGAACCTCGCCATGTTTGACGCATTGATCTCCTGCCGCCCTGCTGCGATTGCGGCACGGCAGTTGCTTGCGACCGGCTATGGAGATCGATGAAGTCATGCAGGATACGGAGCATCGCGGCCTGGCCCGGATTCGCCGGCTGCGCCCCGTCCGGATATCGACCTGGAGCAGGGATCGAGCGGGGAAGGCCCATGTCGGCAAGCCGCCGCGCAGCACGGATCTTCTGGTCGCCTCCTACAACATCCATAAGGCCGTCGGCCGCGACCGGCGTTTCGACCCCGACCGCATCGTCGACGTGATCGACGAGATCGGTGCCGACATCATCGCGCTGCAGGAGGCCGACCAACGCTTCGGCGAACGCGCCGGGCTGCTCGACCTCGAGGCGCTGAAGCGGCGTACCGGCCTGATCGCGGCGCCGGTGCAGGGCCGCGGCCATGGCTGGCACGGCAATGTCGTGTTGTTCCGCCCCGGCATCGTCACCGCGACGCGCGAGATCGTGCTGCCCGGCGTGGAGCCGCGCGGCGCCCTGATCGTCGATCTGACGCTGCCGGGAGGCGATGTCCGCATCATCGGCGCGCATCTCGGCCTGCTGCGCCATTCGCGTTCGCGCCAGATCGAGACGCTTATCGCCGCCGCCAAGCCGACCGATGGTCGCCCTGTCTTCCTGATGGGTGATTTCAACGAATGGCGGGTCGGCCGCCGCTCGGCGCTGCAGGGGCTCGCCCCGAAATTCGGTCCGCTCCAGGCGGCGATCCCGAGCTTTCCGGCGCGTTTCCCATTGTTGGCGCTGGACCGGATCGTCGCCTATCCCGCCGACCTGATCGCCAGCGTCGAGCTGCACGATTCACCGCTGGCGCGTGTCGCCTCGGATCACCTGCCGATCAAGGCCTCGGTGCATCTGCTGTCGGAAGATCGCTCGCCGCATTGAGAGCAGGGGCCGCGGTGTCACGGTCCAGATCAGCGTGAGTTCTGTCCGCGGCGCGGGCTCGGCCTGTCCGCGGCATGCTCGTCGCGTGTCCAGCGCAGGAAGGCCGACAGGCGCAGCAGGCTCTGCTTGGTCAGGTGCAGGATGACGTACATCGCGGGTCTCCAAACGGCGACGAGCCCACGATAGCATCGTGGTGCTTTTAGCGTTGTTGACGCGGCGCAAGCTGCTCCGACAAATCCCCGCGAACGCCCGGCTCAGCTCCGAGGCGTTGCGCTGATCATCCGCGGTCAGAGCCCTGTGGGTCAATGAAACCGCATTTCAAAGATCGACGCGAAGCCGAGAAAACGTTCTTCCGGGGTGTCGGCCTCCGGAAGAGAATGCTGCCCGCGCCCCCGGCAAGGGGCGCGGCGTTTGGCGGCGAGGCCAAGCGGGCTCGCCTCAGACGGCGGCCTTCTTAATGGCGTCGAGCGTCTCGCTGCCGAACTTGCCGACGAAATCCTTCTCGACCTCGGCGGTCACGATCCTCGCGAAGGAATCGCGGTCGGGGGTCTCGACGGCCTGCATGCCGGCCTTCTTGAGGGCGGCGAGGCTCGATCCCTCGGTGTCCTCGTTCATCTGGCGCTGGATGCCGGCGATCTCGACTGCGATCGTCGGCAGCATCGCCTGGATGTCGGCCGGCATCGCGTCGAACTTGGTCTTGTTCATCACCAGCGGGCCGGTGGTGAAGGCGTGCCGCGTCAGCGAGAGATGCTTCTGCACCTCGTTGAACTTGGCGTTCAGGATCAGCGTCACCGGGTTTTCCTGGCCGTCGACCGCGCCGGTCTCCAGTGCCGTGAACAGCTCGGTGAAGGCCATCGGGGTCGGCACCGCGCCGAGCAGCTGGAAGGCCTTGATATGGGCCGGATTCGGCGTGGTGCGGATCTTCAGGCCCTTGATGTCGGCGGCGGTCGCGACCGGGCGGCGATTGTTTGTCAGGTTGCGCCAGCCGATCTCCCAGGTCGCGAGCGCCTTGAGGTTCGAGCCCTCGAGCTCCTTGCGCAGGCCGTCGCCGATCGGGCCGTCCATGACGATCGCCGCATGCTTGCGGCTCTGGATCAGGAAGGGCAGGTCGAGCACGTTGAGCTTCGGCGCGAGCCCGGTGAAGAACGGATTGCCGGTCAGGCAGATGTCGAGCGAGCCGCCACGCACCGCACTGATCGTCTGCGCGTCGGAGCCGAGCGCGCCATTGGCGAAGACCTGGACTTCGTAGCGGCCCTGGCTCTTGGCCTTGACCTGCTCGGCGAAGAGCAGCGCGGCCTTGTGCCAGCTATCCGCTTCGGGGTGTGGGTGGGCGAAGCGCAGCTTCGTTGTCTGCGCCAGGGCCGGGCGGCCGATGGCGAACAGGGCGATGCCGGCGCCGGCACCGGTGAGGGCGGTCCTGCGGGTGATGCTCATGATGGCGTCCTCCTTGTGTGGTTTTGTCGTCGTCTTGTTCTGTCGTCGGGTGTGGCAGGCGCGTTAGCGCCCGTAGAACCATCGGGCCGGCACGGTGACGATCTCTGGCACGAGGATCAGCAGCAGCAGCACCGCGCATTGCGAGAGCAGGAACGGCATCACGCCGCGGATTACCTTGTCCATCGGGATGCGCCCGACGGCGCAGACCACGTTCAGCACGACGCCGACCGGCGGCGTCAGCAGCCCGATGGCGTTGTTCATGATGAACATCACGCCGAAATAGACCGGGTCGATGCCGGCCTGCTTGACGATCGGCATCAGCACCGGCGTCAGGATCAGCACGGTCGGGATGAAGTCGAGCGCCGTGCCGACGACGACGACGAGGAACATCATCGCAAACATCAGCAGGGTCTTCGACTCGATCAGCGGGCCGAGGAGACCGGCGACCTGGCCGGGGATGTCGGCGATGGTGATGAGCCAGGCCGAGACCATGGCGGCCGCGACCAGGAACATCACCGCCGCTGAGGTCTTCAGCGCGGAGAGCAGCGCCGGCCGTAGATGCTCGATCTTGAGTTCGCGATAGACGAAGGCGCCGACAAAGCCGGCATAGACCGCCGCGACCACGGCGGCCTCCGTCGGCGTGAAAGCGCCGGCCTTCATGCCGCCGATGATCAGGAAGGGCAGGCCGAGGGCCCAGAGCCCGTCGAGCAGCGCCTTGCCGACCTCGCGGCTGCTGGCGCGTTGCACGCGGGCCGCCGGTTCGTCGCGGGCCACGATGTACCAGGTGATGAACAGCGCCAGCGCCATCAGGATGCCGGGCACGATGCCGGCGATGAACAGGCGCGTGATCGAGACGCCGGCCGCGACGCCGAACACGACGAAGCCGATCGAGGGTGGGATCACCGGAGCGATGATGCCGCCGGCCGAGATCAGCCCGGCTGCGCGCGGCAGGTTGTATCCGGCCGCCCGCATCATCGGCAGCAGAATGGCCGCGAGCGCGGCCGTATCGGCGACGGCCGAACCCGAGATGCTCGCCATCACCAGTGCGGCGATCACCGCGACATAGCCGAGGCCGCCACGGACATGGCCGACGATCGTCACCGCGAGCGCGATGATCCGGCGCGACAGCCCGCCGGCGTTCATCAGCTCGCCGGCGAGCATGAAGAAGGGCACGGCCATCAGCGGGAACGAGTCGGCACCGCCGACCAGGTTCTGCGCCAGGATCTGCGCGTCGAAAGTGTCGAGCTGCAGCATCAGCGCGACGCCGCAGACCAGCAAGGCGAGCGCGATCGGCATGCCCAGCGCCATCGCGCCGAGCAGCGAGCCGAGGAAGACGAAGATCGTCACCGCTGCTTCTCCTCGGCCTGATGCGCCTCGAAAGCTGTCAGCTCTTCCGATTCCGCCCCGAATACCAGCTCGGCATCCGGCATCCGGCCGGTGAGCAGCCGCGCCAGCGCGATCAGGTTTAGCGCCGCGATGCCGAGCCCGCCGGCGAGCCCCGCGAAATAGGTCACGGCGACGGGCACGCCGGTGACCGGCGCGTGATTGTCGAGATTGATCACCGCCTGCTGCCAGCAGCCGATGATCAGCAGCACCATGCACAGCAGCGAGAGCGCCTCGACCGCGAGCCGGCACCACCAGCGGCCATTCCGGCCCAGCATGTTGACGACCGTGGTCATGCCGAGATGCTGGCCGTCCTTGGCGACGAGGAAGGCGCCGCCGAAGGTCAGCCAGACGAAGACCATCCGGGAGACTTCCTCCGACATGATGATCCCGGAATTGAAGCCGTAGCGCAGCACGACATTGCCGAAGACCATCGCGATCATCACGACGAAGCCTGCGATCAGCAGGTCTTCGGTGATCCGCAGCAGCAAGGCACGCAGTTTCATCAGCGCGCTCCGGCTGCCGCCACGGGCGCCAGCCCGTACCAGCGGGCGGCATTGTCGTGGAACAGCGCCAGCCGTTCCGCGGGCGCCCGATCGGTGGTCGCCGCCTTGAAGACATCGAAGATCGTGCCGAAATCGGCGCAGAGCCCGTCCACCGGGAAGTTGCTGGCGAAGGCGCAGCGTTCGACACCGAAGGCCGAGATCATGCCCGCGATCACCGGGGCCTGCAGCTCGAGTGTCCACGCGCGGCCTGGGACGCCGATGCCGGAGATCTTGGCAACGACATTGGGCTGCTTCGCCAGGCGCTCCAGCGCGGCTTGCCAAGCCGCGAGCGCTTCGGCACTGCGGTCCGAGGGCAGGCCGGAATGGTTGAGGATGATCGTGGTGTCGGGGAAATCGCGTGCAAGCTCCGCCGCCTCGTCGAGATGCCACCACGGCGTCTGCAGGTCGAAATGCAGGCCGGCCGGGGCGAGCTTGGCATAGCCCTCGCGCCATTTCGGATCGCGCATCGAGCCCGGGGCATTGAAGCCCGCATGATGCGCCTCGCGGCTCACCGCCGCCGGCTTGTGGCGGACGCTGCGCACGATCGGCATGTCGCGATAGGCGGCAGCGACCGAGGCTGCGTCCTCGCCGTCGAGCCAGATCTGGCCGATCGCAGCGTCGGGTGCGCCATGCTCGGCTGCGACCTCTGTCGCCCAACGCATCTCGCCGACGGGGTCGCGCGGATCCCATTCGCCCTCCATCAGCACGCTGCCGACGACGAGATGGCCGGCAGCGACGCGCCGATAGTCGGCCGGCATGAAGTCGCGCCGGATCGCCGTGTAATCGCCGTAGCGGAAATTCGTCAGGATGTGGTCGCTCAGCCAGGGATGACGGTTCCGGCCGAGATCGAAGAAATGGTGATGCGGATCGATGATTGGCAGGACCGCATCGTCCCCGGTGTCGAGGAAGCGGGCGCGTTGTGCGGGGGAGGCGACGGGCATCTGCTCAGTTTCCGGCGGCTGTTCGGGCGCGGCCGGGCGACGAGCCGGGCCGGTCGGAGGCCGGGACTGGGCACATATCGCGGTCTCCCCGATGTTTCCTCGATGGTCTCGTCGCTTGAGCGATCGTTTGGCAGGCTATGCTGTATGCTGCATACAGCATAGCCTTAACAATGTGTCAAACCTTGCCGGTGTTGAACAGGGCGTCCTGCTCGCGGCGCAGCTGCACCAGCGTCGTCGACTCATCCAGCGCGATGTCGGCGCAGGTCAGGATCGCGCCTCGTGCCACCGGCCGAACCACAGGCCGGCCAGCGGTCAGGTAGTACGGCACGGGCTCGTCGGCGCCGAGCGGGCGCGCCGGCTGGAGCAGCGGCTCGAGCCCGCCGATGACATGGCGATAGCCCATGGTCAGCGTCTCGCCGGGGACGAGGTCGCGGCTGGCGCGGGCCACGAGGTCGACGCGCGGCAGCACCTCGGCGCCGCCGGTCGACTGCCCGAGCAGCGCGGCCGAGAGGGCCGACATCGGCGCTTCGGCACCGAGCAGATGGACCGGGTTATGCACCAGCACATAGCGGCCATCGGGCGAGCAGGGGATGCCCTTGCCGGCGAACAGCGCCCCGGTCGTAAGATCGGGCGCCTCGGCGATGACGAAGACGCCGCCGGCGAAGGACAGCTCGTCCGGCCGGCGCAGGCAGTTGAACATGTCGACCTTGCCGGAGCCGGAGAGCAGGCCGCCCTCGGAAGCAGGCCGGAAAAGCGTCGGCAGCTCGGTGGTACGCGCGATCGGCGCGTGCATCTCGGCGATATCCGGCATCAGACCGGTATGGTTCGAGACGATGCCCATCTCGCAGAGGTCGGGCACGGTGGCGCGCGGGAAGGGCAGCTTTGCGCGCTCGGCCAGCAGCGGCAGCGGGTTGCTGCCGAGGCGGCCGAAGGCGGCGGCGAAATCCTTGGCGTCGGCCGGGGTTTCCCAGGCGGTGACCGTGCCGGTCTCCGGATCCCAGACGAAATCCGACTCGCTCGACTTGCCGGCGGCGACGATCGGCAGGCCGAGCATGCGCGCCCAGCCGATCAGGCCGATCAGCAGGCTGGGCTGGTCGCCGTCGACCGGAGTGTGGACGACACCGTTCTGCTTGGCCTTGTGCGCCAGGATCGGGCCGATGATGCACTCGGCCTCCTTGGTCACCATGACGCAGTGGCGGCCGTTCTCGATCGCGGCGAGGGCGACTTTGGCTGCGCCTTCCGGATCGCCGGTCGCCTCGACCACGAGGTCGACGGCCAAGCTGGCGAGATGGTCGGAATTGTCGATCAGCGCGACGAGGCCGCGCTCGAGCGCAGCCTTCGCTTCGGCCGCACTCCGGCAGTCGGCGAGGTCGCTTTCGCTGAAGCCGCCCGCGAGCGCGGCCTTGCGGGCGCGGGCGAGATCGAGGTCGCAGACCACGCGCGGCGCGATATGCGCGGTGCGGCGGGCCTGGCCGATGAAGCTGGCGCCGAATTCGCCGGCGCCGACGAGGGCAGCCGAAACGACACGCCCGGCGACATCCGGCCGGGAGGCGAAGAAGTTCTCGATGTTCAAGGTCTTGGACTTTCAGTTCGGGATTGAATCGGGCCGTGTCAGACCGGCAGACCCTCGATGGCGTAGAAGCGCGCGGGCGCACCGTCGGCGTTCGGAATCAGCAGCGGTGCTGCCGAGAACAGGTTGCGCGGCGCGCTGAGGCGGCTGGTGTTGCAGACGTATTCGATCAGCGTGACGCCGTGCGAGAGCAAGACGTGATGCGTCACATGCTCCGGCTTCGGCACCTCCTTGCCTTCGAGCAGCAGGCGGATCGGGTAATCCTGCGGGAAGTCGAAAGCGACGGCGGTCGGCTTGCGGGCCGCCAGCCACTGCGCCGATTCAAGCGTCAGCCAGGGCGCTTCTGTCCAGAAGGTCTTGTCCTGATAGTCGCGCCGGTCGCTCCAATGCGCGGCGAGCAGGAGGATTTCGCCCTCCTTGCCGCCGGGGTCGGCGGCGGCGAGGTGCTCGGGCTCGATCGGCGCATTCGCCGGGCGGGCGCTGAGGTCGAGCACGCGGCAGGCGCCGACCACTTCCGAGAGCGGCGTCGCCTCGATCGTCGGCGCGCCGGCGACGAAATGCGCGGCGGCGTCGACATGCGAGAAGCCATGGCAGGGGCCGGCGATCTTCGAGACGCGGAACTGGTCGCCCGCGGCGATGTCGCCCTTGATCGAAAGTTCGACGGGCCAACGGAAATGCGGCGCGATCGGCATGCTGAGGTCGATGATTTTCATGGCAGCATCCAGCAGAGCTCGGCTCCGCCCTCAAAAAAATGTTGCGGGCGGGCTCTCGGTAGAGGGTCGGCATCTTGCATGCAAGAAAATTTGACCGTCAAGTGTGACGGGAGTGTACAACCGGCCATGACCATTTCGGACGATACGACGCCGCTCGCGGCGCTTCTCGCGCAATTGCCGCCGCCCGAGCCGGGCAAGCGCAAGGGCCATCTGCACGGCAACACCGTCGCACGGCTGCGCAATCTGATCGTTACCGGCGTGCTGGCGCCGGGGACCAAGCTGAACGAGCGTGAGCTCTGCGATCAGCTGGCGATCTCGCGCACCCCGGTGCGGGAAGCGATCAAGACGCTGATCCAGGACGGCCTGCTGCGCGCTCTGCCCAATCATTCGGCCGTGGTCTCGGAGCTCGATCTCGACGAGGTCGTGGCGCTGATCGAGGTCGTGACGGTGGTCGAGGGCCTCGCCGGCGAGCTGGCGGCGAAGCACATCAGCGACGAGGCCGTGGCCGAGATCGGCATGCTACACTACCGCATGCTGCTGCATCATGCCCGCGACGAACTCCCCGGCTACTTTGAAGCCAACAAGGCTTTCCATCGCCGGATCGTCGAGCTTTCGGGTAATTCGATCCTGCTCTGGGTCTGGGAGCTGTTGGCGCTCAGGGTCGATCGCGCCCGTTTCTCCTCCAATCTCTGGCCGACACGCTGGCGCACCGCGATCGAGGAGCATCAGCAGATCCTCGATGCGCTGACCGCGCGCGATTCGGCCCGCGCCGGCCAGGCGCTGCGCAGTCATGTCCGCAACGGCCTCGAGGGGCTGGTCGCCTCGCTGCGCGCGAAGCAGGCGGCCGCGCAGCCCGAGGCCGAACGAGGCAAGAAGCAAGGCGGGGCCACCTCGCGATAGCGCCGCATCTTTCGGCAGGGCGCCGAACGCGGTTGACGGCCCGCATTCTTGCATGCAACTTTTCCGGTGAGGCCGCACAGACGGCTCGTACGGTCGCTGCTGACAAAGCCGGCGGCCGGCTGCAATCACCGGGGAAGGAAGAACGCCATGGTCGGGAAGATCACGTGGACGCGTCGCTCGCTGCTGGGGGCCGGCGCGGCACTTACTGTCGGCCTGCCGGCGATCAGGCCCGCCCGCGCTGCTGTCGAATTGCGGCTGACCCACCCTGCCGACACCAGCCATCCCGTGCACATCGAGGCCGAGGCGATGGTCAAGCGCATCGCCGAGCGCACCAATGGCCAGGTCAAGATCGCGATCTTCCCGAACAATGCGCTGGGGTCGCCGGTCGAGGCGGCGCAGCAGACGCGGCTCGGCGCAATCGACATGATGATGCTGAACCCCGCCAACATCGAGGCGCTGTCGAAGACGATCGGCGTCATCAACATCCCCTACCAGTTCGACAGCTACGAGCACGCCCACAAGACGCTCGACGTCACCGGGCGCGACTGGATCGCCGAGCAGCTCAAGATCGCCGGCTTCACCTGGATCTCCAATCTCGAATGGGGCTTCCGTGCCGTCACCAACAGCCGCAGGCCGATCAACCAGCCGGCAGACGTACAGGGCCTGAAGATCCGCGTGCCGCCCGAGCTCGCGATCAAGGCCGCCTTCGAGGCGCTCGGAGCCAGCACCCAGACCATCGCCTTCCAGGAGGTCTATCTGGCGCTCGCCAACAACGTCGTCGATGGCCAGGATAATCCGGTCGGGACCACCTTCGCGGCCAAGTTCTACGAGGCGCAGAAGCACATCGCCCTGACCCGGCACATCTACGCCTCGATCATGTTCTGCGCCAATCCGCGGGTCTGGACCGGCAAGCTCACCGAGGAACAGCGCAAGATCATCAGCGAGGAAGGCACCAAGGCCGGTGCCGGGGCCCGCAAGGGGGTGCGCGACAACGAGGAGAGCAATCTCACCGCCATGGAGAAGGCGGGCGTCGCGGTCACCCGGCCGGATGTCGCGCCCTTCCGCGACAAGATGGGCCCTGCCTATGAGCAGCTGCGCAAGGCGCTCGGCGACGAGACCTGGAACAGCTGGACCAAGCTGGTCGCAGCCGCCCGCGCCTGATCGAGAACCAGACGCCGACCATGCTCATCACCGCCATCCTGCTCGGCGTCTGCTTCGTCATCCTGATCGGCCTGCCCATCGCGGTGGCGCTCGGCCTCGTCGCCATCGTCACCATGGTGGCGACGGTCGGGCCCGATCTGCTCGTCATCTTCATCCAGCGTACCTATGCGGGAACGACCTCGTTCCCGCTGCTGGCGATCCCGTTCTTCGTGCTTGCCGGCAATCTGATGAATGTCGGCGGCACGACCGAGCGCATCTTTAGCGTCGCGCAGCTCTGTGTCGGCCGGATCCGCGGCGGCCTCGCCCATGTCAACGTCGTCGGCAGCGTGATCTTCGCCGGCATGTCGGGCTCGGCGGTCGCCGATGCCGCCGGCATGGGGGTGATCGAGCACCGCGCCATGACCAAGGCCGGCTATAGCGGCCGCTTTGCCGCGACGATCACCGCGGTCTCCTCGACCATCGGTCCGATCATCCCGCCGAGCATTCCCTTCGTCATCTATGGCAGCCTCGCCAATGTCTCGGTCGGGGCGCTCTTCCTCGCCGGCATTGTACCCGGTCTCCTGATGGCGGTGGCGCTGATGGCGCTGATCGCCGTCTCGGCCAAGCACATGAACCTGCCGCGCGGAGAGGCGCTGCCGCCCTTGCCCGTCGCCGCGAAGACGGTCGCCAAGGCCGGGCCGGCGCTGCTGCTGCCGCCGACGATCCTGCTCGTCATCTTCACCGGCCTCGCGACGCCGACCGAAGCCGCGGTCGTCGCAGCCGCCTATGCCTTCATCCTCGGCCGCTTCGTCTATCGTGAGCTCGACTGGGCGGCGACCCTCGACGTGCTCTGGGACACGGCGCGCCAGACCGCGCAGGTGATGTTCATCATCGCGCTCGCCGCCCCCTTCGGCTGGGTGCTGATCCAGCAGCAGATCCCCAACGCCATCCTCAACGCCTTTCTCGGCCTCTCCTCCGAGCCCTGGGTGATCCTGCTGGTCATCAACGCGGTGCTGCTGATCCTCGGCATGTTCATCGAGGGCATCGCCATCATGATCATCGCCTATCCGGTGCTGCTGCCGATCATCGCCAAGATCGGCGTCGATCCCGTGCATTTCGGCGTGATCCTGGTACTCAACATCATGATCGGGCTGGTCACGCCGCCGGTGGGCCTCTGCCTCTATGTCGTCGCCGGCATCGCCAAGATCTCGATCGCCGAGATCACCCGCGAGATCTGGCCCTATGTGCTGGCGCTGATCGCGGTGCTGATGCTGATCACCTATGTGCCGGCGATTTCGCTCTGGCTGCCGCACACCCTCGGCTACGGAGTCGCGCGATGATCGCCGCCCTGCGCTTCGCCGACCGGCTGGTCGGGGCTCTCTGCAAGGGCGGGGCGATCGTCTGCCTGCTCGGGCTCTTCGTGCTGCTGGGCAGCGCGATCGTGCTGCGGCTCGTCCCGCTCTTCACGATCATGGGCTATGACGAGATCGTCGAGCTGCTCTTCATCTGGCTGGTGATGCTGACCTCGCTGGCGCTCTGGCGCGAGGGCTCGCTCTATCGCGTCGTGCTGTTCGAGGATCTGCTGCCCGTACCGATGCGCCGGTTCCTCGAGATCGGCATCCATGCCGTGATGTTCGGCTTCGCCCTGGTTCTCGTGGTCTATGGCCGGGAGTTCATGGAGATGTCGGGCGAGACCACACCCTTCCTGCGGCTCGACAAGGGCTGGTGGTACGCCGCCATCCCGGTCACGGGCGCGCTGATGGCGGTCTACAGCCTGGTCTGGATCTGGCGGGCGGTCCGGCGCGGCGAGACCCTCGAAGCGACCGCGACGCTGGTCGGCTGATTCCTCTGATCTCAAGGACGATGCGAATGGCAAGGCTTGCAGGCAAGGTCGCGATCCTCACCGGCGGTGCCGGCGGCATCGGCGCGGCGACCGCCGAACTCTTCGCCGAGGAGGGCGCGAAGGTCGCGCTCGTCGATATCGACGCCACGGCGCTCGCCGAGGTCGCAGCGCGGATTCGCGCTGTCGTGCCGGGCGCGGAAATCCTGGAGATCGCCAGGGATGTCGGGCAGGAGGCTTCGGCGGCGACGATCGTCGCCGAGACGCTCTCCGCCTTCGGCCGGCTCGACATCCTCGTCAACAATGCCGGCATCCGCTCCTATGAGCCGCTCGACGAGGCCAAGGCCGAGACCTGGCAGAAGATCCTTTCTGTTAACCTGCTGAGCTATGCCTATCTCGCCCGGGAGGCGCTGCCGGCGCTGCGGCAGGCGGGGAAGGGCGCGATCGTCAACATCTCCTCGACGCACGCCTTCAACCCGCGCGGCGGCATGGGCCAGTACGACGTCGCCAAGGCCGGCATCATCTCGATGACGAAGACGCTGGCCTTCGAGGAGGCCGATCGCGGCGTGCGCGTCAACGCGGTTTGTCCGGGCCTGACGCTGACGCCATTCCATGTCCGCCGCTTCGCCCCGCAGGGCAAGAGCGAGCAGGACCTGCGCACCGAGAAGGTCGACCACAACATCCAGCGCCGCTGGGCCGATCCACGCGAGGTCGCCTGGCCGATCCTCTGGCTCGCTTCCGACGAGGCGTCGTTCATGACGGCATCGGTGATCATGGCCGATGGCGGCACCCGCGTCTGACGGCGCGGGTACCGGACAGCGGACAGTTCAGGCGGGCTACTTGCCCTGCCAGTTCGGCGTCCGCTTGCCGAGGAAGGCTTCCATGCCCTCGCGGAAGTCGGCGCTGGTGTAGCAGAGCGCGACGAGGTCATCGCCGTCGACATCGGCGCTGGCCGCCTCGGTGAGCCGCCGCAGCGCCTCCTTGGTGGCGCGCATCGTCAGCGGCGCATGGCCGCGAATGGTCTCGGCGAGCTCCTTCACGCGCGCCAGCAGCGCGGCGTGGTCGGCGACGAGCTCGTTGTAGAGGCCGACGCGATGGCCTTCATCGGCCTCGACCAGGCGGGCGGTGAAGATGATGTCCTTGACCCGGGCCGGGCCAAGCAGGCTGGCAAGGCGGGCATAATTCGCCATCGACAGGCAGTTGCCGAGCGTGCGCGCCACCGGGAAGCCGAAGCGGGCCGATTGCGTCGCGATCCGGAGGTCGCAGGCGCAGGCGATCGCCGCGCCGCCACCGGTGACGGCGCCTGAGATCGCCGCGATCGTCGGCACCGAGCAGCTCTCGATCGCCGTGATCACCTTCTCGATGCGGTTCTCATAGGCGAGCGCATCCTCGGCCGTCTTGAACTCGCGGAACTGCGCGATGTCGGTGCCGGCGGCGAAGGCTTTCTCGCCGGCGCCGGTCATCACGATCACCTTGGGCGCGCCGTGGCTGTCGGGGGCGCTGCAGATCTCCGCCAAACGCTCATACATGGCGAAGGTCAGCGCGTTGCGGGCCTGCGGCCGGTTCAGCGTGATCGTGCCGATCCCGTCGGCGACGTCGTAGAGAAACTCGTCAGTCATCGGAAAACCTCTTCAGATCGCGCCGTCGGCGCGCAGTTGCGCGATCGCCGCGGCGTCATAGCCGAGCTCGGCCAGGATCTCGTCATTATGCTCGCCGGCGTCCGGGGTCGGCGAAACCACGCTCGCCGGGGTGCGCGACAGGCCGACAGGCTCGCCGATGACCCGGATGTCGCCGAGAACCGGATGGGTGACGGGCTGCGCGATGCCGAGATGCTGCACCTGCGGATCGTCGAACATGGCGTCGACCGAGTAGATCGGCCCCGCCGGCACCGAAGCCTTCTCGCAGGCGTCGAGCCAGTAGGCGCTGTCCTGCGTCGACATGATCTTCTCGAGCAGGATGCGCAGCTCAGGCCGTGCCGCATAGCGCTTCTCGACGCTGTCATAGCGCGGGTCGCTCGCCAGCTCCGGCCGGCCAAGCACCCCGCAGAAGGAGCGCCAATGCCCCTCGGCGCCGACGCCGAGATTGATGTGGCCGTCGCGCGTCGCATAGACGCCCATCGGGGTCGCGTAGGGGTGGTCGTTGCCGGCCTGGGGCGGCACCGTACCCTCGACCAGGAAGCGCGCCGCCTGGAAATCCATCATCGCGATCTGCGCCTCGAGCAGCGAGGTCTGCACCCACTGGCCCTTGCCGGAGACCGCGCGCTCCTGGAGCGCGACCAGCGCGCCGATCGCCCCATAGAGGCCGGCGGCGGAATCGGCAACCGCGATGCCGGCCCGCACCGGTCCCTGGCCCTGAAGGCCGGTGACCGACATCATCCCGCCCATGCCCTGGGCGATCTGGTCGAAGCCGGCGCGCAGGCGATAGGGGCCGGTCTGGCCGAAGCCGGAGACCGAGACCAGGATCAGGCGCGGATTGAGGGCATGCAGCGTCTCGAAATCGAGGCCGAGCCGGTCCTTCACGTCCGGGCGGAAATTCTCGATCAGCAGGTCGGCATCGGCGATCAGCCGGCGCAGCACCGCCTTCCCGGCTTCCTTCTTCAGGTTGAGCGTGAGCGAGCGCTTGTTCCGGTGCAGGTTCTGCATGTCGTAGCCATGCCGGGCCCCGCTCATATTCTCGTTCGGGTCGACCCCCGGCGGGCTTTCGATCTTCAGCACGTCGGCGCCGAAATCGGCGAAGATCCGGGCGCAGGTCGGGCCGGCGCGGACCCGGGAGAGATCGAGGACGCGCAGATTCTCGAGCGCGGAGGACGGTGTCGGACGAGGCATGATGTTCCAGAAGGGCTCTATGGGGGCGCGACTATCCCGTCATCGGCCGGGAGCGTCAACGCTAAAGCCATTTTGTATGCAAGATTTGCTGGCTGGCTATGTGCACTGCGCTCGCGACGCGGCTTCACGAGGCGGAGAGCGGCGCAACCTTCGGCCGCGATGCCGTTGCGTCGCTTCTCTGCTGCACTATCTTCAGCAGGCCCGGTGACGGCCGACCACGAGCGATCGGCGAGATCGATGCTGTCCGGGCGTTTTCCTCGAATGGAAAGAGATCGTCATGCGCTATCACACGCTTGGCCAGACCGGCCTGCTCGTCTCCGAACTATGCCTGGGCACCATGACCTTCGGCGGCGGCGGCGAGGGCTTCTGGGGGCATATCGGCAGGCTCGAGCAGCAGGAGGCGGACGCGCTGGTCCGGACGGCGCTCGATGCCGGCATCAACTTCATCGACACCGCCAATGTCTATGCCGAAGGGCGTTCTGAGCAGATCACCGGCCAGGCCCTGCGCAACCTCGGCATTGCCCGAGATGAGGTCGTTGTCGCGACCAAGGTCTTCAGTCGCATGGGGCAGGGCCCGAACGGCAGCGGCGCGAGCCGCTACCACATCATGGAGCAGGCCAAGGCCAGCCTGAAGCGCCTTCAGCTCGACCATGTCGATCTCTACCAGATCCATGCCTTCGACAGCGTCACCCCGATGGAGGAGACGCTGGAGGCGCTCGACAGCCTCGTCCGCCAGGGCCATGTCCGCTATGTCGGCGTCTCGAACTGGGCGGCCTGGCAGGTCGCCAAGGCGCTCGGCATCTGCGAGCGGCGCCAGCTCTCCCGCATCGCCTCGCTGCAATCCTACTACACCATCGCCGGTCGCGATCTGGAGCGCGAGATCGTGCCGATGCTGCTCTCCGAGAAGGTCGGCCTGATGGTCTGGAGCCCCCTCGCCGGCGGCCTGCTCTCCGGCAAATACGACCGGCGCAACGAGCAGGGCGGCGATGGCCGCCGCGCCAGCTTCGACTTCCCGCCCGTCGATCGCGAGCGCGGCTACGACGTCATCGACGCGATGCGCGGCATCGCCGAGACGCACGGACGCAGCGTCGCGCAGATCGCGCTCGCCTGGCTTCTGCACCAGCAGGCCGTGACCAGCGTGATCGTCGGCGCCAAGCGCCCGGAACAGCTTGCCGAGAATCTGGCGGCGGTCGATATCGTCCTGTCGCCCGAGGAGCTGGCGAACCTCGACGCGGTCAGCGCCCTGCCGCGCGAATATCCCGGCTGGATGCTGGAGCGCCAGGGCGCCAACCGCACCAAGCCGGACCCGCGCTGAGACCATTGCGTCCCTTTCCGGCGTAATATCAGGATCTTCCGCCGGAAATCTGAATCGATCTCGCAGGGCCCTGAATCGCGATGGCAACTGTCGAAGCCGGCTCTGCGAGGAGCGGCCTCGGCGGCCGGCCCGGTTCATGCTAGGTCGACGGGAGAGGAGCCTGTCCCGGCTGATCGTGCGGCCGGGAGCGCGACCGGCCGGAGGGCGGGATGACGACGAGCGAGAAGCCTGACAGTGAAGTTGCGGACGCGCAGCACTTGCGCGCCCTGGTCGGCGAGGTCCATCTGCTCGCCGAGCGCAAGGTGCTCGACCGGCTCGACCATTTCTGCCGTGACTTCATCGCGCTCTCGCCCTTCCTGGTGCTGGCGAGCTCGGACAGCGAGGGCCGCGCCGATGCGAGCCCACGCGGCGATGGGCCGGGCTTCGTCCAGGTGCTCGACGAAAAGACCCTGCTGATCCCCGACCGGCGCGGCAACAACCGCGTTGACAGCTTCGGCAATGTGCTGAGCTCGCCGGGCGTCGGGCTGGTCTTCTTCGTGCCCGGCATCAACGAGACGCTGCGGGTCAACGGCCGGGCGAGGCTGACGTGCGACGAGGCATTGCTCGAACCGACGACCGTGCAGGAGAAGACCCCGAAGCTCGGCCTGCTGGTCGAGGTCGACGAGGCCTATTTCCACTGCGGCAAGGCCCTGATCCGCTCGAAACTCTGGGCGCAGGATGCGCAGGTCGAGCGCGGCAGCTTCCCGACGCTCGGGCGCATCGTCGCCGAGCAGACCAAGGCGGTGGACGCGGCCGAGGCCGATGCCAATCTCGAAGAGGCCTACCGGACGCGGCTCTACTGAGCCGCGCGCTTCACTGGCCGTCGATCGACACGCTCTTGACCACGGCATAGACGGACTGGCCGGGCTTCAGGCCCAGATGCGCCGCCGATTTGCTGGTCAGCCGCGCGAGCAGGCTGGCGCCATTGCAGTCGATCCCGATCTCGAGGGCCGATCCTCCGCTCCGGCGCGCGCCGATCTCGGCGATGGTGCCGCTGAGCACGTTGAGCGCGCTGATGCCTTGCAGCGGCTGCAGGCTGATCAGCACGTCGCTGGCGAGGATGCGCACGCGCAGCTGGCTGCCGGGAGGCTGCGCCCGATGTGGTACCTGCACCTGCCCGGCCTGGGTTTCCAGCACGGAGAGGCCATGCTCGGGTTCATGGCGCAGGATTCGCGCGTCGAGAACCGAGCCGGCTTCAGGCGCTGCCGACAGCAGCGGCACGTCCGGCCGCGACATCAGGTCGATCGTGCTGCCGCTGGCGATGACGCTGCCCTGATCGAGCACGACGAGATTGGACGCCAGCCGCGCAACCTCCGCGACCGAATGCGAGACATAGACGATTGGAATGCCGAAAGCGTCGCGCAGGCGCTCGATGTAGGGCAGGATTTCGGCCTTGCGCGCTTCGTCCAGCGAGGCGAGGGGTTCGTCCATCAGCAGAAGGCGCGGTTTGGCCAGCAAGGCGCGACCGATGGCGACGCGCTGCTTCTCGCCGCCCGAAAGCCTCCCGGGGTGGCGGTGGAGCAGGTGCCCGATGCCGAGCAGATCCAGCACGTCCGCGATCTCGCTGCCGACGGTATCGGTCTTGGGCGCGAACCATTGGCCGTAGAGCAGGTTCTGCCTGACCGTGAGATGCGGGAACAGCCGCGCCTCCTGGAAGACGTAGCCGATGCGGCGCTTGTGCTTGGGCACGAAGATGCCGCGTTCGCTGTCGAGCAGCACCTGCCCGTCGATCGCGATGCGCCCGCGCTGTGGCCTAATGAGTCCGGCGATGATGTTGACCAGCGAGGTCTTGCCGGAGCCCGAGCGTCCGAACAAGGCGGTCAGGCGGCCGTTCGAGGTGAAATCGGCCGCGAGCGCGAAGGCGCCGAGCTGGTGCGAAACCGCGATTTCGATGGCGTTGGTCATTCGACTGCGATCCGCTTTCCGATAACCCGCGCCAGCACCTCGGAGGCGAACAAGGCCGCGACCGAGATCGCGATCGAGATCAGCGTCAGCCGCAGCGCGCCGGCGTCGCCGTTCGGGACCTGGGTGAAGGTGTAGATCGCTGAAGGCAGGGTCTGCGTTTCCCCGGGAATGTTGGAGACGAAGGTGATGGTGGCGCCGAACTCGCCCATCGCCTTGGCGAAGCACAGGATCATGCCGGCAAGGATGCCGGGCAGGCAGAGCGGCAGCGTCACCGTCAGGAAGACCCAGGCCGGGCTCGCCCCGAGCGTCCCGGCCGCATCCTCCAGCTTGCGGTCGACGGCCTCGATCGAGAGGCGGATCGCGCGGACCAGCAGCGGAAAGCCCATCACGGCGCAGGCCAGCGCCGCCCCGGTCCAGCGGAAGGACAGCACGATCCCGAACCAGTCATAGAGCCATTGGCCGATCGGGCCGCGGCGGCCGAAGCCGATCAGCAGCAGGTAGCCGGTGACGACGGGCGGCAGGATCAGCGGCAGATGCACGACGGCATCCAGCAGCGACTTGCCCCAGAACCTTCCGCGCGCCAGCAGCCAGGCGATGGCGATGCCGAAAGGCAGGCTCGCCACCATGGCGGTGGTGGCGACGAGCAGGCTGAGCCGGACCGCCGTCCATTCCTCGGCGGAAAGCCAGTCGCTCACGAAGAGCTGGCAGGCTTGTTCAGAACCGTGAAGCCCTGCTTCTCGAACGAGCCCTTGGCGCCGTTGCCGCGCAGGAAGGTAAGGAAGGCGGCGGCGTCGGGGTTGGTCGAATCCTTGGTCACCGCGACCGGGTAGATGATCGGCGGGTGGCTGTCCTCCGGGAAGGTCGCGATCACCTTGACCTTCGGATCGGCGGCGGCGTCGGTCGCGTAGACGATGCCGAGCGGCGCTTCGCCACGGGAGACGAGCAGCAGCGCGGCGCGGACATTATCGGCCTGCGCGACCTTGTCCTTGACCTTGTCCCAGCCGCCGAGCTTCTCCAGCGCCGCCTTGCCGTATTTCCCGGCCGGCACGGAATCGACATTGGCCATGGCGAGGCGGCCCGCGCCGAGCGTCGCGGCGAGATCGACGCCGGGCGCCAGCGTGGCGGTCGCGGTCGAATCGGAGGGGGCGATCAGCGCGATCCGGTTGGCGAGCAGGCTGACGCGGGTATCGGGCTTGATCAGGTTCTTGCCGGCCGCATAGTCCATCCAGTCGAGATCGGCCGAGAGGAACATGTCGGCGGGGGCGCCTTGCTCGAGCTGCTTCGCGAGCGCGCTGCTGGCGGCATAGGAGATCTTCGGCGCCGGCTTGCCGCTCTCCTTGACCCAGCTCGCGGCAGCCTCGTCCAGCGCGTTCTTCAGGCTGGCGGCTGCGAAGATCACCAGTTCCTTCGACTGCGCCTGCGCCTGCGAGGTGGCTGCGGCGAGCCCGATCAGCAGCGAGGCGGCAAAACCCAGGACTTGACGACGGGGGAATGACATTGCTGACCTCGCTTTGGCTGTTGTCGCTATATTCATTTGAATATAGCGCAAGGCTGCAAAGGTCGAGTCCGCATGCCGCGGCTCGTCGTTCCATCTGGAGACGATCATGAAGATCAGCGCCCGCAATCAGCTCAAGGGGACCATCGTCGAGATCACCAAGGGCGCAACCACCGCTCATGTCCGCCTCGATGTCGGCGGCACGATCGTGACCTCCGCAATCACCAATGCCGCGGTGGACGAGCTCAAGCTGGCGGTCGGTCAGAAGGCCTATGCCGTGGTCAAGGCTTCCGACGTGATGATCGCAATCGACTGAGGTCGAAGCGCCGGAGCGATTGCCGGCCTGCGTCGGCCCGGCTAGCCTCCCGAAAAGAAAAAGGCCCGCGCCGGAGCGCAGGCCGAAGTCTAGGGAGGAAACGCCCAAGGAGGGCGCCACAGCATCTCTGCTGCGGTGCACAAGAGATAGGGCGTTCCGCGGTGCGGTACAAGGGGGAAAGGGCAGAATTGCTGTCCTTTTTTTGTGCAGCTTGCTGCCTCTTGCGCCGGCCGTGGAAATGGCAGGCTGCGACCATGGCTTTTGGGCAACGGGCAATCGGAAACGCTGTCGCCGGCCTCGTATTTCTGCTGGCGGCGTCGGCCGGATTCGGCTTCCGCACGGTCGCGCAGATTCCGCCGTCGGAGGCCGAGATCGGCGCCTATAGCGGGCTGCATGCTGCGGCCCATCGCGGCGACATGGCCGCGCTGGAGCGAGTTCTGGCGCAGAAGCCGGCTCTCGATGCCCGCGACGGCCATGGCCGCACAGCGCTGCATGTCGCAGCCCATGCCGGCAAGCGCGAGATCATGCGAGCCCTGGTTCGGGCAGGGGCCGATCCGCGTGCGCTCGACGGCCAGCGCTATGACGCGATCACGATCGCGGCGGTCAACGACGATGCCGAAACCATGCGGGTCGCGCTCGCCATCGGCGGCGATGCGCGTGCCGTCACCAGCCCCTATGCCGGCACGGCTTTGATCGCCGCCGCCCATCTCGGCCATGACGAGGTCGTCAAGGCGCTGATTGCGGCCGGTGCGCCGCTCGATCATGTCAACAATCTCGGCTGGACCGCGCTGATCGAGGCCGTGATCCTTGGAGATGGCGGCCGGCGCCATGTCGAGACCGCCCGCGCGCTTGTTGCGGCCGGCGCCCGCCGCGACCTTGCCGACCGCAGCGGCGCGACGCCGCTCGATCACGCGCGCCGCCGCGGCTATGCGGCGATGATCGCGGCTCTGGAGGTTCCCTAGCTCGGAAATTGCGGGTCGGGCAGGCCTGCTACCAAGGCCGTCAGACCGTCGCTGTAGCGCTGGCGCAGATCCGTCCAGTAGGGGTGGTTGCTGTCGTACTTTGCGAGCGTACGCGTCGAGAAGCTGCCGCTCTCGTAGTGCAGCATGTCGATCGGAGGCGCGACGGAGAGATTGCTGCGGATCGTCGCGTCGAAGGAGAGCAGGGCGAGCTTGGCGGCCTCGTCGAGCCCGCTCGTCGGGCTCAGCGCCCGGTCGAGGATCGGCTTGCCGTACTTGGTCTCGCCGAGCTGGAGGAACTGCGTGCGGCCGAGCGCCTCGATGAAGTTCCCGGCAGAGTAGACCTGGAACAGCCGGTGCGGCTCTCCGGCGATCTGCCCGGCAACGAGAAAGGTGCCGTTCGGGTCGCCATAGGGCTCGACGAAGCTGCGGTTGAGCCGCAGCACCTCGCGCAGCGTGCTGCCGACGATCTGCGCCACGTCGAACATGGTCCGGGCCGCCAGGATGTCCCGGTTCTCGACGCTGCCGGCGCTCTCCTGCTTGTGGCGGCTGTACTGGCGGATCATCGTCACCACCGCCTGCGTGGTCGCGAGATTGCCGGCCGAGAGGATGGCGATGACGCGCTCGCCCGGCACTTCGAACAGAGCGAGCTTCTCGACCACGGCGATCTGGTCGACGCCGGCGCTCGACCTTGAATCGGAAGCGAGGATCAGCCCGGCGGGCAGGAGGATTCCAAGGCAATAGGTCATCGCGCGCCTCCGCAGCGATCGCCAGCATGACGCAGCTCGGTTGGACTTGCCAAGGCCGGCACGAGAGGAGAGCCACGCGCGGGCCGATTGCCCGGCGGCCGACGGGATGCGAGGCTGCGCCCGAGAAGGCCCGCATGGGCCGGCGGCTGGAGCCATGGGCGGATGCAGGGTCTTTCCGAGGTCGTCGCCGCGGTCCATGCCGATGTTGCCGGCCATATCGGCGCCGGGCGCGTCGCCGACTACATTCCGGCCTTGTCGCAGGTCGACCCCAGGCGCTTCGGCATCGCTGTCATCACCTGCGATGGCGAGCGGGCCTTCGCCGGCGATGCCGCGGTCCCGTTCTCGATCCAGAGCATCTCCAAGGTCTTCACCCTGACGCTGGCGCTCGAGCGGGTTGGGGCGCGGCTCTGGCAGCATGTCGGCCGCGAGCCCTCGGGCTCGCCCTTCAATTCGATCGTCCAGCTCGAGCAGGAGCGCGGCGTGCCGCGCAACCCCTTCATCAATGCCGGGGCGCTCGTCGTCACCGATGCGCTGCTCGCCGGCCGCCGGCCGCCGGAAACGATCGCGGAAATTCTCGGCTTCCTGCGCGCCCGCGCCGATGATGCCGAGGTCTCGATCG
This sequence comes from Allobosea rubneri, assembly GCF_032464875.1. Lineage (NCBI taxonomy): Bacteria > Pseudomonadati > Pseudomonadota > Alphaproteobacteria > Hyphomicrobiales > Alloboseaceae > Allobosea > Allobosea rubneri. The sequence goes on along the minus strand of NZ_JAWDID010000011.1, from coordinate 45,958 downwards.
ACCGTGAAGTGGCGCGCTCGGAAGCGCAGACCGGCTTTCGCAATGCCAGCCTCGCCAACTTCATCCGGGCTTTCGGCAACCTCCAGAACCCGGTCGCCGAGGTGCTCGAGGTCTATTTCAATCAATGCTCCCTGCAGCTGAGCTGCCTTCAGCTCGCCCGGGCCGGCCTCTTCCTGGCGGCAGACGGCGTCGACCCGCTCAGCGGCGAGACGATCTGCCGGCCGGCGCGGGCCCGCCGGGTCAAGGCGCTGATGATGACCTGCGGCCATTACGACGCGTCCGGCGAATTCGCCTTCAAGGTTGGGCTGCCTGGCAAGAGCGGCGTCGGCGGCGGCATCCTCGCCATCGCGCCCCGTCGCGCCGCCATCGCCGTCTGGTCGCCGGGGCTCAATGCCGCCGGCACGTCGCTGGTCGGCGCCTTGGCGCTGGAGAGCCTGGTGGAGAGGACCGGCTGGTCGGTGTTCTGAGGCCGGCAGCGGAGGCCCAGGCCGGTCTCAGAAGCTGACCCTCAGGGTTGCGGCTCCGGCATAGGACTGGGTGTTCTGCGAGAGTTCGGCGTCGAAGCGGGCGCCGAGGCTGACGGTGTTCGAGAGCCGGACATCGATGCCGGTGGCGATCAGCGCCGCATTGCGGTCGGGCCTCGTGCCCTGGAAGCCGAAGCCGGCGCCGGGCAGGCCGATCAGGCTTGCGGTGAACTGGTTGTCGCGACGGGCGTAGTAGCCCCAGCCGAGCTTGCCGAAGGCGGTGGTCGAGAGCCCGAACAGAGTGGTGGCCGCATCGATCCTGAGGCCGAGTTCGGCGCGGGCTGTGGTGCCGTCGCGGCTTTGGACGGCGACGCCACTGGGCAGGCCGGTAACGCCGTCACGCTCGACGAAGCTAGGAGTGCGAAGGTTCTGGGCGGTGAAGGCGGCGTAGGGCGAGGCGCTGAGCCCGCCGAAGGAGGCGAGGCGCCAGGCGGCTTCGGCGCGGCCGCTCCAGATCTCGGCGCGATATTTGGCGCGGACGGCGAAGGCGCCGATCAGCGGGATGGCGCGGTTCGTCTCGACATCGGCCGAGGCATAGCCGAGCGAGGCGCCGAGCGAGAGTGCGCCGATCCGGGTCATGCCGTAGAGACCGGCCTGCAGCATGTCGGCCTTGGCGTCGCCGAGGGCGCCGGACAGGCTGGAGCGCGTTTCGCCGGCGGCGATCGCGACGCCGAGGATGGTGTCGGGCAGGACGCGCAGATCGACGCCGAGCGCGAGATGGCCGCTCGAAGCGTCGCTGGCGTGGCTGCCGCGCGCGATGTCGGCGCCCGAGCGGCTCCTGCTGCCGAAGCCCTGGCCCCAGACATTGTAGAGCCGGTCGGGCACGAATTGCGGTGCGATGCGCGGGCCCTTCTCCGAGGGCAGCTCGGCCTGCGAGCCGGTCGAGGCGTAGGAGCCGGCCGTGGCGAAGGCGCCGGTGGCTCCAGGCATGGCATTGGGATCGCGGCCGGTGGCGAATGGGTCGAGCATCGCCCGCAGGAAGCCGCCCGCGGCCTCCCAGCCCATCATGCCGATGGTGGAGTGGACCTCGCCGCTCAGGGTGCCGAGCGCCGCGATCAGGGCCTGGCGGTCGCCGCGGGCATAGATCTGGTAGAGGAAGGAGGGATCGGCGCCGTTCGCCACGGCGCGGTCGATCGCGGCGGCCACCGACCAGGTGTTCAGCGAGAGGCCGGAGGCTGTGCTGTAGACCGGATTGGGCGCCGGGCTCGGCGGATTGCCCGGTGACGGGCTCGGGGGCACCTGTTCCGGATTCGAGCCGGCATCGACGAGGGAGCCGGGCTTCAGCGTCACCGTGACGTCGTTGCCGCCATAGGTGACTTCGCTGGTGACGCCGACGCCGAAGCTGCCGCTGGTGTTGACGGCGCCGAAGGTACCGCTGCGCCCACCCGCCGCGCTCAGCACCGTATAGGGCGCGTTGAAGCTGTAGCTGCCGCCGCCGGCGACGAGCTGCAGTGTGCCGGCAAGGCTCGCCGTGCCGCCGACGCTCAGCAGATCGGACGCGCCGCCGACGATCTCGGCCCGATAGGTCGAGCCGGCATTGAAGGTCACGTTGCCGCCGACCGTCAGCATGCCCACCGAGTTTCCGGGCGAAAGCGTGGCGCCACTGGCGAGGGTGAGGCTGCCGATCATGCCGCTGCCGCCGAGCGTTCCGCCGGCGAGGACCGAGATCGCGCCGCCGAGCGAACCACCCGAGGCATCGCCGACCAGCAAGGTGCCTCCGGAAATAGAGGTCGTGCCGCTGAAGCTCCCGCCGTTGCCGGTGAACAGGGTCGTGCCGGCATGATGCTCGATCGTGCCGGCCCCCTTGATCTCGGCGGCGAGCCGAAAATCCGTGCTGGTGTGGTTGAACACCAGCTTGCCGGTGCCGGCGCCGAACTGGACAGTGGTGGCGTCGATCACGCCGGCTGCCGCAGCTGTGCTGCCCGCGGCTGCGCCGATGTTCAGCGTGCCCCGGCTACCGGCTCCAAGCGCGATCTGGACCACGCCGCGCAGCGTTGCGCTGTCGGAGAGCGTCAACTCGCCTTTGCCCAGGTATCCGACTGCGGTGTACGTGCTGCTGGCGATCAGGCTGCCGGCGCCGCGCAGCTCTGCTCGGCCCTCGCCAGTGGCCGTGGTGCCGAGGAGCAGATGTGTGCCCTGAAGCACGCCGCCTGCGTTCACCGAGATCATGGCCGAGGAGCCCTGGCCTGCCCAGATCTGCCCCGCCTCGAAACGACTGCCGGCTCCCGTGACCGTCAGCGCGCCGGAGGAGTTGGCGCTGCTGGCGAGGTTGATACGCCCCGTCTTGGCGGTGGCGCCGCTGCTCAAGGTGAACTCGCCGCTGCCGCTGCTGCCGATGGTGAAGGTCCCGCTCGCAATTTCCCAGCGCGAGCCAGTCCCGCTGACCGTGACCACTCCAACACCGGTCGAGCCGCTCCCGAGGGTCGTTCCTCCCGTGATGATCGCCTTGCCGCCCGCAGCAACGGAGATCGTGCCGCGGCCGTTGCTGCCGATGGTGCTGCTCCCGCTCGCTGTCCACTGAGAGCTCGTTCCAGAGATCGTCAGCGTGCCGTTGCCGGACCGGTTGGTCGTGCTGTTGTGATGCACGCCCATGGTCATGCTGCTCGTGGTCAGCGTGCTGCCGCCGAGGACTTCGACCGTGCCGGCTCCGTAGGAGCCGATGTTCATCGAGCCGCCGTTCCAGCTCGACGCCGCTGAAAGCCGCGCCAGTCCGGATTCTGTCTCCCGCGCATTGCCCGCATTGTTGATAGACTGCTCGCCGATAACGGCTGTGCCGGTCGTCAGGCTGGCGCCGCCCTGAACGTAGAGGCTGGAGCCGCCGAGGCCGTTTTCGTAGCCGACGAACAGGGTTCCAAGGCTGGTTGTCCCGCCCGAAATGACCGGCATCGCCGGCGCCGGGCCCGCGACGACCGGGTTGCTGCCGGCTGTCGGGGCCACGCCGGTGTTCCAGTTGTCGCCGTTGTTCCAGTCGCTGCTCGCACTGCCGTCCCAGCGCATCTGCGCCTGGGCCAGCCCGGGCAGGGCGAGGGCGATGGCCGTACTGCCGAGCAGGCACGCCAAGGAGCGGTTCCGATAGGAAATCCGGTTAGCCATCGCAGGACGGGCTCTCGCAATGTTTGCAGCAGGCGATCCGGGCCGGAGGAACCGGCCGGAGCTACGTCAACTGCGCCCTGCCTGGAGAGGCAGCGGCACCGGGGGCGAGAGTCGTCATCACCCACCGCGCCGCGAGGCCCGGGCTCTGGAGAATCCTGAGTTAACGTAACGTTAGAATGACTTGCATGCAGTCAATTTCGGCGGAAGGCCAAAACGAAACGCCGGGTGGCGATGCCACAAAGAAACCGTAATCTGTGGCGCCTAGGCCACAGTTGCCGCAGGCGGGCGCCCGAGTGTTCCAGCGGCGCCACGCCCGAATGTGAGTGAAAGGCGAGATGCGCCTCAGCCCTTTGCCGGGCCGGTCGCGATCGGGCGGTCGCTCGCGCCCCATTCCGACCAGGAGCCGTCATAGATCGCACGTGCAGGCTTGCCGAGCGTCTCCAGCGCGGCTGAGAGGATCGCGGCCGAGACGCCTGAGCCGCAGCTCGTCACCATCGGCTTGTCGAGGTCGACACCGGCCTCGCGGAAGGCGGAGGCGAGCGCTTCGGGCGCCTTGAGCTTGCCGTTCACCACCAGCGCCGAAGAGGGCAGGTTGAGCGCGCCCGGCATATGGCCGGAGCGGACGCCAGGCCGCGGTTCCGGCGCTTCGCCGCGGAAGCGATCGGCCGGGCGGGCATCGACGATCTGGGCCGAGCCGGTCTCCAGCGCCTTCGCCACATCGTTCATGTCGGCGACGGCGGAATGGTCGAGGCGCGCCGTGAAGCTGCGCGGCTGGCGGGCGCGGGGCGCGCCTTCCTCGACCGGGCGGCCCTCGGCCAGCCATTGCGGCATGCCGCCGTCAAGGATCACCACGTCGCGGGCACCGAAAGTGCGGAAGGTCCAGCGCACGCGCGGCGCCGAGAACAGGCCGAGCCCGTCATAGACGACGATGCGCATGCCGTCGCCGATCCCCATGGCGCCGACCGCTGCGGCGAAGGCCTCGGGGCGGGGCATCATATGCGGCAGCGCCGAAGTCGTGTCCTTCACCGCGTCGATATCGAAGCGCACGGCGCCCGGGATGCGGCGCTCGGCATATTCCGCGGCCGGGTCGCGGGCCTGTGCCGGCAGGTACCAGGAGCCGTCGACGACGACGATGTCCGGCGCGTCGAGCCGCTCGGCCAGCCATTGCGTGGAGACGAAGACATCGTTGCTGGCCATGGGGCGTTTCCTCGAAGGAGTCTGATTTCAGTGACTTGAAGGAATGTCTTCAGGCGAGCGCGATGCGGACGCGCCGGTTCTGCTTGCCCTTCTTCTCGATGTCGGTGACCAGGACCTCACCGATCTCGGAGGTGTTGCGCACATGCGTGCCGCCGCAGGGCTGGAGGTCGATCTCGCCGATCTTGACCAGCCGGACGCGGCCGGAGCCGCGCGGCGGCTTCACCGACATCGTCTTGACCAGGCCGGGATTGGCGTCGAGCTCCTCGTCGGTGATCCAGCTCTCGGTGACGTCGGCATTGCGCGCCACGAGCGCATTGAGCTTCTCGGCGATCTCGGCCTTGTCGAGGCCGCCTTCCGGGATGTCGAAATCGAGCCGGCCGTCGCCCTCGCCGATGGCGCCGCCGGTGACCGGATAGGGCAGAACGACGCTGAGCAGGTGCAGCGCGGTGTGAATGCGCATCCGCTTCAGCCGCCGCTGCCAGTCGAGTCGGGCGGTGACGGCGTCGCCGATGGCCGGAGCCGCCTGGCCTTCGAGCGGGACGTGCAGGATGCGGCTCTTGTCCTCGGGATTGTAGATGGCGGTGCCGATCGCGATCTCGCGGCCATCGGCCGTGACCAGCAAGCCGGCATCGCCGGGCTGGCCGCCTCCCGTGGCGTAGAATACCGTCCGGTCGAGCTCGATGCCGCCGCGTTCGTTGATGGCGAGCACGGTCGCCACGGTTTCGCTCTGATAGGCGTCGGCGCGGAACAGCAATTCGGTCGGCATGAAGATCTCCCTGGGATCGTCAGCTTATCGCAGGCCCGGCGGCCGCGGCAAAGATGCCTGCGATCGGGCGTCCTCTTCGCCGACGGGGCTTCCGCCGCGCTGCAGCTGTGACTAGGTTGCCGGGCTGGATCGCCGGTCCGTCACCGGCGTGGGGACCCCTCGATGACCATGCCACGCATGCAGCCGAAGGACGGCGTCGCCTGGATCACCGGTGCGAGCTCCGGTATCGGCGCGGCGGTGGCGCTCGAACTGGCGCGGCGGGGCTGGACGGTCGCGATCACGGCGCGGCGGCTCGAACTGCTCGAGGAGGTCGCATTGCAGGGCGCCGGCCTTTCGGGGCGCATCGTCGCCCATGCCGGCGACGTTACCGACCCCGAGGCGATGCGCGCCGTGGTCGAGGGGATCGAGAGCGTTCACGGGCCGATCGCGCTGGCGTTCCTGAATGCCGGAACGGCCCAGGGAAACCGGCCCGACGGCCTGGATGCGACGACCTTCGAGCGCATCTTCGCTGTCAACCTGTTCGGCGTCGTGCGCGGGCTTGCGGCGCTGATGGAGAACATGAGCGATCGCGGCAAGGGCCAGATCGCCGTGAATGCCTCGCTCGTCGGTTATGCGGGCATGCCCGGAAGCGGCGCCTATGGCGCGTCCAAGGCGGCCGCGATCCATCTCTGCGAGAGCCTGCGCTTCGAATGCGACCGCCTCGGCATCCGCCTGCAACTGGTCAATCCCGGCTTCGTCGACACGCCGATGACCAAGCGCAACACCTTCGCGATGCCGCTGCTGATGACGGATCAGGCGGCAGCGGCGCGCATCACCGATGGCTTCGCCCGTGGCGGCTTCGAGATCGTCTTCCCGCGCCGTCTCGCCTGGACCCTGAAGCTCATCAGGCTGTTGCCCTATCCGCTCTATTTCTGGGCGGCGCGGGCGCTGGCAGGCGGTGCGAACCGCGACGGCTGAAGCGGCCGCCGCACCTCGCACCGGATGCTCAGCGTTCGACGATGGTGGTGAAGCCGCCGAAGATCATGCGCTTGCCGTCGAAGGGCATGTTCTCCATGTCCGGCTTCAGCCGTGGGTCGGCCATCACCTTGGCCATGACCTCGTCGCGCTTGGCGCGCGATTCATAGGTTGCCCAGGAGAAGACGACGATCTCGTCGTCCTTGGCCTGCACGGCTCGCGGAAACGAGGTGAGCTCGCCATAAGGCACGTCCTCGGCGACGCATTCGACATAGCTCAGCGCGCCATGCTCCATCCAGACGTCGCCGGCCAGGCTGGCGAGCTTGCGGTACTCCTCGATCTTGGCTTTGGGAACGGCGAGCACGAAGCCGTCGACATAATAGGACATTTGCCTCTCCTGTTTCGAATTCAGGACCATAGGACGATCGGTCTTAGGTTGATCCGACAACACGGCGCGGACAGTTTCGTTCAGGAGCCTGCGGAGCGCCCAAGTTCCCGCAGGCCCGGAGGTCATGTGTCAGGCGGATTCCGATCCGGTCTCGGCCCGGAGCTCTGCCAGCGCGGCCAGCGCACGCCTGCGGCCGAAGTCGAGATCGACGATCGGGCGGGGGTAGTCCTCGCCGAGACTGATTCCAGCCTCCCGCAGAACGGTTTGCGGAGCAGTCCAGGGCTTGTGGATGAACTTGGCGTCGAGCTTCGTCAGCTCCGGCACGAAGCGCCTGACATAGGCGCCGTCTGGGTCGAACTTCTCGCCCTGGGTCACCGGGTTGAAGATACGGAAATAGGGCGCGGCATCGGCCCCCGACCCCGCCACCCACTGCCAGCTCGCGGCGTTGTTGGCCGGGTCGGCATCGACCAGCGTGTCCCAGAACCAGGCTTCGCCCGCGCGCCAGTCGGTCAGCAGATGCTTGATCAGGAAGGAGGCGGTCACCATGCGCACCCGGTTATGCATCCAGCCCGTTTCCCAGAGCTCGCGCATGCCGGCGTCGACGATCGGGTAGCCGGTCAGCCCTCTCTGCCAGGCAGCGAGACCGGCGGCATCTTGTTCCCAGCCGAAGCCGTCGAAGCGCCGGTTGAAGTTGCGGGTCGCCAGCTCCGGGTTGTGAAAGAGCAGGTGATAGGAGAATTCGCGCCAGCCGAGCTCCGACAGGAACTTCTCGGCGTCGGCGGGACTGCCTCTCGTCTCGCCCGTCTCGAGCGCCATCTGCACCGTATGCCAGATCTGGCGCGGGCCGATCTCGCCGAAGCGCAGATGCGGCGAGAGCCGTGAGGTCCCCGGCCGGTCGGGCCTGTCCCGCTCGGTGCGATAGCCCGCGAGACCGTCGTCGAGGAAATCGGCGAGGCGGGCCTGGGCGCCGTCCTCTCCGGGCATCCAGCTCGCACGCAGGCCCCCGGCCCAGTCGGGCTTGCGCGGTTCGAGACCGAGCTCTTCGATCGACAGCGTCATGCTGCGCAGGGTTGCCGGCAGCTTCGCCTGGCGAATGCCCTCTGGCGCCGGCAGGGGCGGGCGCGGCGTGCCGCGCTCGCGCGCCGCGCGCCAATAGGGCGTGAAGACCTGCATTGGCCCGCCGGCCTTGCTCTTCACTTGCCAGGGCTCGTTGAGCAGGGCCGCGTTGAAACTCTCCACGACGACCCCGCTGGCGACGAGCTCCGCCTTCAAGGCCTTGTCGAGTGCGATCGCGCTGGCCTCGTAGCGCCGGTTCCAGGCAACGAGGCCGATGCCGGCATCGCGGACGAGCCGGGGCAGGATCTCGGCCGGATCGCCGCGCATCACGAGCAGTTCGCCGCCGCGTGCTGCAATCGCCGTCGAGAGCGCCATAAGCGAGCGCGACAGCCACCAGCGCGCGGCGCCGCCAAGCGCGCGCCGCTCCGGCGATGTGTCGAAGATGTAGAGGCAGAGGCTCGGGCCATGATCCAGAGCGCCAGTCAGGGCCGGATTGTCGGAGAGGCGCAGATCCTCGCGGAACCAGACCAGGGCAGGGCTTTGTGTCACCGTCCCACCGCTCCCTTCCGCCGATGCCGGCACCCGGGATGAGGGTGCTGGTCGCTTTGCCGTAACGTCATTGCGTGCTGCTGCCTGCCGGGGCCGTGATACACTTGCCCCGGCTGCGGGTCGAGGACGGGGTCCAGCTCAGGGGAGGCGGTCTCATGGCGACACCGGAAGTGGAGGCACTGACGCGCCGCGTGGCCGCGCTCGAAGCCCAGCTCGCGGCCCTTCTCCAGGCGATCAATGTCGGTCGCGGCGGTTCGGTGGCGATTACCGCGCCGAACGGGCTCAGCATCACCGTGGGCGGCAACTGCACGATCAGCGCCGGGGCCGAGCTGGCGCTGAACGCCGGCAGCAATTTCAGGACCAGCGTCGGCAGCGCCTATACGCTGCAATCCGGCGCCGGCATCAGGCTCGCGGCCGGCACGGGCATCGGCATCTTCGCCGCGACGGCGCTCAACCTCAATGCCAACAGGCAGATCAGCCTGGCGACGCGCGCCTTCGAGGTCGCGGCCTCGGTCAGCATCGACATCGACAGCAGCAAGGATTTCACCATCGCCAGTGGCAGGGCGCTCAGCGTCGAGGCTGCCGACGGCATGCTGCTCGATTCCGGTGCGGCCTCGCTCCACCTGAAGAAGGACGGCTCGGTCGATCTCAAGGGCAAGGACGTCAACATCCGGGCCGGCGGCAGGATCAACGCAGTCGCCAGCTCCGACGTGACGATCAAGGGCTCCAAGATCCTGCAGAACTAGGATCTTGCGGAACTCAGAGCCCTCGCTCGGCTACACCCTTCGGAAATGAAAACCCCGCCCGGGCCGGGTGGCCGGGGCGGGGCTCGTTTCGTGTTCGCGCCTCAATGGCCTTGGGGTGCGGTGCCTTCCGCGACCGGCTTCTTCTTTCTCTGCGGGGCGAGCGACGCGAGCCAGCGCACAACCACATAGAACACCGGCGTGAACAGCAGGCCGAACAGGGTGACCCCGATCATGCCGGAGAACACCGCAATGCCGAGCACCTGGCGCATCTCCGCGCCGGCGCCGACCGAGATCGTCAGCGGCAGCACGCCGAGGATGAAGGCGAGCGAGGTCATCAGGATCGGCCGCAGCCGGGTCCTGGCAGCGGCGATGGCGGCATCGCGCCGGCTCATGCCCTCGTCCTCGGCCTGCTTGGCGAACTCGACGATCAGGATCGCGTTCTTGGCCGCGAGGCCGACGAGCACGACGAGGCCGATATCCACCAGCACGTTGCGATCGAAATCCTTGTAGCCGACGCCGATCATCGCCGCGAGGATACACATCGGCACGATCAGGATGACGGCGAGCGGCAAGGTCCAGCTCTCGTAGAGCGCCGCCAGCAGCAGGAAGACGAACACCACGGCGAGACCGAAGGCGATGATCGCGGTGTTGCCGGCGAGCTTCTCCTGCAGCGCGATCTCGGTCCATTCGAAGCCGAAGCCGGCCGGCAGGACCTGGCTCGCGATCTTCTCCACCGCCGCGATGCCCTGGCCGGTCGAGTAGCCGCGTGCCATCGACAGCTGCACCTCGGCTGCCGGATAGAGGTTGTAGCGCGGCACGCGATAGGCGCCGGTCGTGTCAGAGAAGGTCGCGACCGAGCCGATCGGCACCATCTCGCCATCGGCATTGCGGGTCTTCAGGTTGGCGACGTCGCGGATGTCGAGCCGGTGCGGATTATCGGCCTGGGCCGTGACGCGGAAGGTCCGGCCGAGCAGGTTGAAGTCGTTGACATAGGCCGAGCCCATATAGATCGACAGCGTTTCGAAGATCCGGGTCACCGGCACGCCTAGCATCTCGGCCTTGGTCCGGTCGATATCGGCATAGATCTGCGGCGTCCGCGTCGAGAACAGGGTGAAGGGCTGCTGGATGCCGGGAGTCTGGCCCGCGGTTCCCGCCACGGCCCAGGTCGCTGCTTCCAGCGCCGTGAGGCCTCGGCCGCCGCGATCCTGGACATAGCCCTTGAGGCCGCCGCCGCTACCGATGCCCGGCACCGCCGGAGGTTCGATGATCAGCGCGAAGGCCTCGCCGATCTGGAACAGCTGGGTCCTGAGGTCGTTGAGGATGCCCTGGGTCGTGAGGCCAGCCTTGGCGCGCTCGCGGAAGTCGCTGAGCGTGACGAAGGCGACGCCGGCATTGGGGGCGAGCGTGAAGGTCGCCCCGTCGAGACCGGCGAAGGCGACGGCATGGGCGACGCCGGGCCGCGACAGCAGAATGTCGGTCGCCTTGCGGATGACCGCGTCGGTGCGCGGGAGCGACGAGCCCGGCGGCAGCTGGAAGACGGCGATGAAGTAGCCGCGGTCGAGCTGCGGGACGAGGCCGGTCGGGACTGCGGCGAGGCGTTGGCCGGCGACCGCGATGAGGGCGGCATAGACCAGCAGCATGATCACGCCGAAGCGGATCAGGCGCGAGGTCACCGCGCCATAGGCGCGCGAGAGCCAGTCGAACGCCATGTTGAAGTACTTGAAGAACCAGCGCAGCGGCGCGGTGAGCGTCGCCAGGACGCCCCTCGGCTCCTCATGGCTATGCGGCTTCAGCAGGATCGCAGCCAGCGCCGGCGACAGCGTCAGCGAGACGAAGCAGGAGATCGCCGTCGAGGCTGCGATGGTCACCGCGAACTGCTGGTAGAAGGTGCCCTGCAGGCCGGTGATGAAGGCCGTCGGGATGAACACCGCGCAGAGCACGAGCGCGATCGCGAACAGGGCGCCGCCGACCTCGTCCATGGTCTTGTGCGCGGCGTCCACCGCGCTCATACCTTGCGCCAGATAGCGCTCGACGTTCTCGACGACGACGATCGCGTCGTCGACGACGATGCCGATCGCCAGCACCAGCGCCAGCAGCGAGATCGTGTTGAAGGAGATGCCAACCGCGCTCATCACCAGGAAGGTGCCGACCAGCGAGACCGGGATCGCGATGATCGGGATGATCGCGGCGCGCCAGGTCTGCAGGAACAGGATCACGACGATCACGACGAGCACGACCGCCTCGAGCAGCGTCGTCACCACGGCGGAGACCGATTCCCTGATGAACTCCGTCGGGTTGTAGACGATGGTGTGTTCGACACCGGCCGGGAAGTTCTTCGACAGCTCCTGCATCGTCTTGATGAGAGCGTCGGAGGCCGCGAGCGCATTGGTGCCCGGGCGCTGGAACACGCCGATCGCGACCGCTTCCTTGTTGTCGAGATAGGAGTTCGAGAGATAGTCCTGCGCGCCGAGCTCGACGCGCGCGACGTCGCGCACGCGGATCGTGCCGCCATCCGCGTCTGAGCGGACGACGATGTTGTAGAACTCGTCGACGGTGGTGAGGCGACCGAGCGTGTTGACCGAGAGCTGGAAGGCGCCGTCCGAAGTGGCCGGCGGCTGGTTGATCGCGCCCGCCGCGACCTGGATGTTGGCGGCGCGGATGGCGGCGACGACATCGCCGGCCGTCAGGTTGCGCGAGGCGACCTTGGCCGGGTCGAGCCAGACGCGCATCGAATAGTCGCGCGCGCCGAAGACCTGGACGTCGCCGACGCCCTCGACGCGGGTCAGCACGTCCTTGACGTTCAGCGTCGTGTAGTTCGAGACATATTGCTGGTCGCGCGAGCCGTCCGGCGACAGCATGTGGATGACCATCAGGAAGTCCGGCGAGGCCTTGCGGACCTGCAGGCCGAGCGTGCGCACCTCCTGCGGCAGGCGCGGCTCGGCCGCCGAGACGCGGTTCTGCACCAGCACCTGGGCCTGGTCGACATCGGTGCCGCCCTTGAAGACGACGTTGATCGTCACGCGCCCGTCGCCGGTCGATTGCGACGAGATGTAGAGCATGTCGTCGACGCCGTTGACCTCCTGCTCGATCGGCGCCGCGACCGTGGCGGCGACGACCTCGGCCGAGGCGCCCGGATAGGTCGCGGTGATCGTCACGGTCGGCGGCGCGATCTCGGGATACTCCGCGATCGGCAGCGTGCGCAGCGTGATGGCGCCGGCGATCGTCAGCAGCACCGAGAGCACGGTGGCGAAGATGGGCCGGTCGATGAAGAAATGGGCGAAGCGGAACATTGTCGGGTCCTGGCCGGAAGGGCAGGGCGGACGGGCGGGCCGTCAGCGCTGGTCGCGGGGCGCGCCTACTTGGCGGCCGCCGCCTTGATCTCGGATGGCTGCGGGGTCACCGTCACGCCGGGCCGGACCATCGGATTGGCGAGGCCGTTGACGATCACCTTGTCGCTGGCGCTCAGGCCCTTGGTGATCACGCGCAGCCCGTCCGTGATCTGGCCGAGGGTGACGGGCTTGGGCACGACCTTGTTGTCGGCGCCGACCGTCAGCACGATCTTGTTGGCCTGGTCCGAGACGATCACCGAATCCGGCACCAGCAGGCCATCGACCTCGCCGGCATCGAGACGCAGCCGCCCGAAGGCGCCCGGCGTCAGGAAACGGTCGGGATTGGCGAAGACGGCGCGGCCGCGGATCGTGCCCGAGCGCGCATTCAGCGTGTTGTCGACGAAGTCGATCTTGCCGATGCGCGTCCACGTGGTCTCGTCGGAGAGACGCACGCGCGCCTCCGGAGCGACGCCGCGCAGGCTCGCGAGGCGGGCGTAGCGCAGGTAGTCCGACTCCGAGACGTCGAAGACGAACTTGATCGGATCGAGCGCGACGATGGTCGTCAGCAGGGTTGCGCCCGACTGGCCACCCGCGATCAGGTTGCCTGGGTCGACACGGCGGTTCGAAAGTCGTCCGGCGAGCGGCGCGCGCACCTGCGTCCATTCGAGGTTGAGCTCGGCCGTCTTCAGATTGGCCTCGGCCGCCTGGTGCGAGGCGATCGCGCCGTTGAGGTTGGCGCGGCGCTGGTCGATGTCGCGGGCGGTGATCGTCCGGTTCTGCGTCAGCGCCTCGGCGCGTTCGACCTCGTTCTGGTTGAGGTCGACCTGGGCCTTGGTGCGGGCGACCTCGGCGCGCGCGGCGTCGACCGCGAGCGTGTAGGGTCGCTGGTCGATGGTGAAGAGCAGGTCGCCCGCCTTCACCATGTCGCCGTCCTTGAAATGGACCTTGTCGACGAAGCCCGAGACGCGGGCTCGCACCTCGACCTGCTCGTCGGCCTCGAAGCGGCCGGTGAACTCGTCCCAGTTGGTGACGCGTTTGGCGAGCGGCGTCGCGACGGTGACCGGCGGCGCCGGCGGCGCGCCCTGGGCCATGGCTTCGAGCGAAAAGGCCGGAAGCAGGGCCGCCAATGCGAGGAGCGCCCGGCTGGAGCGACGGCGGATCATATGAAACTCCGAAAATGCGTGTCCGGCGCAACCTTGCGCGGTTTCCGGCCAATCCGGCTAAAAGGCCTTGCCGCTGACGATTGTCAAGTTCCATCACTCGACAGTGCAGCGGTCTTGTGCGTTGCGGAAGGGATTGTGGCCCTACCGCAACGTGACGGCAACAGATGCTTGCTGGCGGCTGCCCAACGCTCTACCTGAGGTGGTCGTCAATTTCTGGCAGGGCCGGCCCGCCCGCCGTTTCCGGAATATCGCCATGAACGCCCATTCACGTCCCGCCGATCCGAAGAAGCTCATCAAGGGCGCAACCGGTGACTGGGAGGTCGTGATCGGCCTGGAGATCCACGCCCAGGTCACGTCCAACGCCAAGCTCTTCTCCGGCGCCTCGACCGAATTCGGCGGCGAGCCGAACGCCCATGTCAGCCTCGTCGACGCCGCCATGCCCGGCATGCTGCCGGTGATCAACGAGGAATGCGTGCGTCAGGCGGTGCGTACCGGCCTCGGGCTCAACGCGGCGATCAACCATCGCTCGGTGTTCGACCGGAAGAACTACTTCTATCCCGACCTGCCGCAGGGCTACCAGATCAGCCAGTACAAGCACCCGATCGTCGGAGAGGGCGAGATCGCGGTCGACCTGTCGCCGACCGAGCAGATCAGCGTCGGCATCGAGCGCCTGCATCTCGAGCAGGACGCCGGCAAGTCGATGCACGACCAGCACCCGACCATGAGCTTCGTCGACCTCAATCGCTCGGGCGTCGCGTTGATGGAGATCGTCTCCAAGCCGGACCTGCGCTCGGCCGACGAGGCCAAGGCCTATGTCTCGAAGCTGCGCACTATCCTGCGTTATATCGGCTCCTGCGACGGCGACATGGAGAAGGGCAATCTGCGCGCCGACGTCAACGTCTCCGTCCGTAAGCCGGGCGAGCCCTTCGGCACGCGCTGCGAGATCAAGAACGTCAACTCGATCCGCTTCATCGGGCAGGCCGTCGAGGTCGAGGCCCGCCGCCAGATCGGCATCCTCGAGGATGGCGGTAAGATCGACCAGGAAACGCGCCTCTACGACCCCGGCAAGGGCGAGACCCGCTCGATGCGCTCGAAGGAAGAGGCGCACGATTACCGCTACTTCCCCGATCCCGACCTGCTGCCGCTCGAATTCGACGATGCCTTCGTCGACGATCTGAAGCAGCACCTGCCCGAGTTGCCGGACGCCAAGAAGGCCCGCTTCATCGCCGAATACGGGCTCTCGCCCTATGACGCCTCGGTGCTCGTCGCCGAGCGCGACCAGGCCGACTATTTCGAGGCGGTGGCGAAGGGCCGCGACGGCAAGGCCGCTGCCAACTGGGTGATCAACGAGCTGTTCGGCCGCCTCAACAAGGAAGGCAAGGACGTCTCGACCTCGCCGGTCTCTGCCGCGCAGCTCGGTGGGCTTGTCGACCTGATCGGCGAGGGGGTGATCTCCGGCAAGATCGCCAAGGACCTGTTCGAGATCGTCTGGACTGAGGGCGGTGATCCCCGCGAGATCGTCGAGGCCCGCGGCATGAAGCAGGTCACCGACACCGGCGCGATCGAGAAGGCAGTCGACGAGATCATCGCCGCCAACCCAGACAAGGTCGAGCAGGTCAAGGCGAAGCCGACCATGCTCGGCTGGTTCGTCGGGCAGGCGATGAAGGCTTCGGGCGGCAAGGCCAACCCGCAGGCCCTGAACGAGATCCTGAAAGCAAAATTGGGAATCTAAAGCCTGAGACACGCGGTCATCCCGGACAAGCGGCATAGCCGCGAAGATCCGGGATCCATCGAGGGGCTGGATGCTCTACGATGGATCCCGGCGCTCCGCTTCGCTGCGGCCGGGATGACGTGGCTGGGGCGTCGCCGACCCTCGTCTCGCAGGCGCACGCCGTGACCCAGACCGGTCTCATCATCCGCGATGCGCTCGCCGCCGATCTGCCGGCGGTCCGTTCGCTGCTGGTAGAGACCTGGCACGCGACCTATGACGGCATCTATGGCTGGCGCCGTGTCGCCGAGATCACCAATGCCTGGCATTCGCTCGATGCGCTTTCCGCCCAGCTCGGGCGCCAGAGCGGTGTCTTCCTGATCGCCATGCTCGGCCAGGAGGTCGTCGGCACCGCCTCCGCCCGCAGCGAGCCCGATCATGCGGCGCTGCTGACCCGGCTCTATGTCCTGCCGGCCAGGCAGGGCGAGGGGATCGGCCGGACTCTGCTCCAGGTCGCGCTCGCCTGCTTTCCGGATGCGCCGGTGGCAAGGCTCGAGGTCGAGAGCCAGAACGAGCTCGCCATCGCCTTCTACGAACGCATGGGCTTCTTCCTGCAGCGCCAGGCCCGTTTCGACGGCCGCGAGGACACGCCCAACACCCTGATCATGGCCAAGCGGCTGTTCGTGAGCTGATCGTGCCCGCGCCCTCCCTTCCTCCGGAGACAACGATGAACGACGTGTCCAATCGAGATGGAATTGCGATGCGCGAGGCGACCCGTGCCGATGCAGCGCGGATTGCCGGCCTGATCCTGATGGGCGCGGCCAAGCAGACGCGAACGGCGGCCGAGATCGAGGACGAGGCGGCTCATCCGGCCTATCTCACCGCATTCGACGAGGTCTCGGCGAGCCCGCACAACACGCTCTTCGTCGCCGAGATCGACGGCGCTGTGGTCGGCACCTTGCAGGTGACCCTGATCCCGGGCCTGGTCAATCGCGGCCGCAAGCGCGCCAAGCTCGAAAGCGTCCATGTCGACCCGGCTCAACGCAGCCGCGGCATCGGCGCCGTCATGGTCGCTTTCGCGGTCGATTTCGCTCGGCGCAACGGGGCCGGCCTGGTCGAGCTGACCTCGAACAAGTCCCGCGAGGCGGCACACCGCTTCTACCGGGGGCTCGGCTTCGAACAGAGTCATGAGGGCTTCAAGCTGGAGCTCTGAGCCGGCGGCCTTGCCCTCTCACGGCATGGCGCGCCCGCCCTGGACGCGCGGCGAATCGGCTTACGCAGCCGCAGGCGGCTTCCTAGATTGATCGGCCAACCTCAACGCAGACGAGGAAGCATCGCATGTCGCAAGTGCAGGCCAAGCCGATCGACCTCTATTACTGGCCAACGCCGAACGGCTGGAAGATCACCATCATGCTCGAGGAACTCGGGCTGCCCTATAACGTCATTCCGGTGAACATCGGCAAGGGCGACCAGTTCAAGCCGGAATTCCTCGCCTTCTCGCCGAACAACCGCATGCCGGCGATCATCGACCCCGAGGGGCCGGACGGCGAGCCGATCTCGGTCTTCGAGTCCGGCGCGATTCTGCAATATCTCGGCCGCAAGACCGGCAAGTTCTATCCGACCGACGAGCGCGCCCGCGTCGCGGTCGACGAATGGCTGTTCTGGCAGATGGGTGGCTTCGGCCCGATGCTCGGCCAGACCCATCATTTCCGCATCTACGCGCCGGAGAAGGTGCCATATGCGGTCGACCGCTACACCAATGAGGCGAACCGGCTCTATGGCGTGCTGAACCGGCGCCTCGAAGGCCGGGACTATATCTGCGACGCCTATTCGATCGCCGACATGGCCTGTATCGGCTGGGCCCGCGGCTGGGAGCGCCAGGGCCAGGACATCAAGCAGTTCCCCAATGTGGCGCGCTGGATCGAGACGATGCTGGCGCGCCCGGCCGTCCAGCGTGGGCTCAAGGTCGCCGAGGAGCTGCGCAACCCGGCCGGCATCTCGACGCCGGAGGAAAAGGCCGTGTTGTTTGGACAGAAGGCACGCTGAGGCGCTTCAGGGTCTACCGTCATGCTCGCCCTTGTGGCGAGCATCCACGTCTTGAACACCGCACGCGATTGGCGAAGCGAAGACGTGGATGGTCGGGACAAGCCCGACCATGACGGTTGGCCGAGCTTAGCGGCACTGCGTCAATTGCTCCGCGACCACTTCACCGAGCGGCAGATCAGACCGCCCATGACGCAGCCGGCGGTGGTCAGCGTGTCGCCGGCGAGCGTCATCGTGCCCGAATAGGTCTTGCCGTCCTCGGGATTGAACGCACTGCCGCTCCATTTCCCTGCACCTGACGGCTTCATGTCGTAGAAGATGCGCTGGCCGAGCTTGGCCGGGCCGCTGCTGTCCTTGAGCCAGGAGATCGTGCCGCAGACGGCATCGCCGCATTTCGCAAGGCGCACTTTGGAGGCGCCGCTGTCGCGCAGCCAAGTGCCGGTGACCTCCTGGGCCAGGGTCGGGGTTGCGAGCATGGCGAGCGTGGCGGCGACCGCGTATGGGCGAAGCCTCATGACGTTCCTCCTCAGGCAGTGACCAGCGTTGATCGCATGGTTCAGATGTAAACTATATCCGAGCCTGGACTGGCTTCAAGAGGGCGCGCCGGCTGGCGCCTAGCCTCAGCCGAATGCTCGCGAAGGTGAATCCTCCGTCAATGCCTGCCGTTGCGTAACGTTGGCAGCGCTTTGAAATCATTCGTCATTTCGGATTTAGAGGCTGAATCGAACGTTGATTTAACCGCGCGCTTACGAGTCGTTGAGCTTCGATTCATCTCGAATTTTAGCGGAGTCTTTTACCGCCGGGCTCGAACCTCCTCCTCACGAAGCGCGGCCCAGGAAGGGCCGGGCCACGATGAAAACAGGGTGGTTTGTCATGGCACGCATGGAGATGAACGCGATCCCGGCTTCGCTGGCGATCCCGATGGAAGCCTCGGCGGAGGCGTATTACGAACTGGGGCTGATGCACGCCGCCGGCCGCACGGCCCCGGTCGATCTGGTCGCCGCGCAGAAATGGTTCAACGTCGCGCTCGCCAAGGGCTGCAGCCGCGCCGCGGCCCACCGTGCCGAGCTGGCCCAGGAAATGAGCCGCGAGGAAATCGCCGAGGCGCTGCGCGAGGCGCGCAGGTTCTTGACGCGCCATTGAGGCGGGAAAGCCGTCGGTAGCCTTGTGGCACGGAAGGGGCGCCGCTATAAGCGCGCCGCATTCTCCCGATTTTGCCCCAAGGATTACAACGATGGCTGTCCAGCGTACCTTCTCCATTCTCAAGCCCGACGCGACGCGCCGCAACCTCACTGGCGCGGTCAACGCTGTCATCGAGAAGGCCGGCCTGCGCATCGTCGCGCAGAAGCGCATCCAGATGACCAAGGCCCAGGCCGAGACCTTCTACGCCGTCCACAGCGCGCGCCCCTTCTTCGGCGAGCTCGTCGAGTTCATGACCTCCGGCCCCGTCGTCGTGCAGGTCCTCGAAGGCGAGAACGCCATCGCCGCCTACCGTGAGGTGATGGGCGCCACCAACCCGGCCAACGCTGCCGAGGGCACCGTGCGCAAGCTCTTCGCCGAGTCGGTCGGCGAGAACACCGTCCATGGTTCGGACGCCCCGGAGACCGCCGCGATCGAGATCGCCCAGTTCTTCGCCGGTAACGAGATCGTCGGCTGAGCCGACTGCCTCTTTCAGGCATCGAGAACAAAGAAGGGCGGGTCCGCAAGGACCCGCCCTTTCTCTTTCGGCCACCGCCCCGGACGAGGCGGTGGAATATCTGGCGAGTCTGCTACTTGAAGCCGAGATCGAAGGCGTAGGTCGCGGAGACGCCGACCGTGATCGAATCGCGCGCGCCATAGGTCTTGACGATCGGCGCCTTGGCGGCGTCGCCCATCAGGTGCTTGTACTCGACATAGGCCGTGGTCTGGAGCTTGTCGCTCCAGGCATAGGTCGCCTGGGCGATCGCGCCGACCGAGTGCACGCCGGTGTTGAAGCGCTGCAACAGGCCGCCATTGCCGGCCCAGGCGCCGCCGAAATAGGTGCGCACATAGTCGGCACTCGCGACGGTCATGCGTGGCCCGGCGCCGATCGACCAGGCGCCGATGCGCTGGAAGGCCTCGACCTTGAACTCGGCGACGACGCCGTCATGCGCGACGATGCCCCGGCGCAGGTCGACGCGGCCGCGCAGCCAGGACGTCGGGTAGAATTCGGCGAAGGCGCCGGCCTCGCCGCCGAACTTGGTGTCCGGCACGCCGGTGATGCGCAGCGCCGCGTTGGTGCTCGCCTTGCGCTCCCAGAGCAGGTTGCCGGAGAAGCCGACGCGCCAGGCCTTGCCGGAGAAGAAGCCGATGCTGATCGCGTCGTCCTCGGCCGACCACCAGGTGCTGCGAGTGCCGCGTCCGAGCGAGATGATGCCGCGCGGCCGGAAGATGTAGTCGTTGGAGCCGACATAATCGGGCTGGTAGCGCAGGCCTGCACCCAGCGTCAGGTGCCAGTTCTGGACCGATTCAGGCGAGGTGTACTGGGTGTATTCCGGAGATTGTGCCTTTGCAGGAGCCGCAAGCACGGAAGCCAGGCCGACAAGACCCGCAAGGAACGCAACGCAACGCATCATCACAACTCCGGCGCCGAGGCGCCCCAGACCAGACCAACGGCGACAATGTGATTCATTAGTCTTAACCCGAGGTTGATGCGCCGCGTCGGGGCGGACGGAAAGCTGCTGCCTACCAGAAGAGGCCGATTCGGTACGAATCGGAACCATGCGCCCTCTCGCCGCCGGTCTTGGCGGGAACGACTTCCGGAGAGCCTGGACCTGTTCTAGGAAGGATGCATGACAGAACTTCCTCGCGTCCAGCGCCTGCCTTCCGTCTGTCCGCATGATTGCCCATCGGCCTGTTCGCTGGAGGTCGAGGTCATCGACGGCCGCAGCATCGGGCGGGTCCGCGGCAGCAAGCGACAGACCTACACCGACGGCGTGATCTGCGCCAAAGTCGCGCGCTACGCCGAGCGCATCCATCATCCTGACCGCCTGCTGTATCCATTGCGCCGCGTCGGCCCGAAGGGCTCGGGCGCCTTCGAGCGCATCTCCTGGGACGAGGCGCTGGACGAGATCGCCGAGCGCTTCCTCGCGCTGGAGGAGCAGTTCGGCGCCGAGACGATCTGGCCCTATTACTATGCGGGCACGATGGGGTTGGTGATGCGCGACGGCATCAACCGCCTGCGCAATGCCAAGCGCTATTCCGGCCAGTTCTCGACGATCTGCACGACGTCCGCCTGGACCGGTTACATCGCCGGCACCGGACGGCTCGCCGGGGCGGATCCGCGCGAGATGGCGAAGTCCGACTGCGTCGTGATCTGGGGCACCAACCCGGTGCACACCCAGGTCAACGTCATGCACCACGCGGTCAAGGCCCGTAAGGAGCGCGGCGCCAAGATCGTGGCGATCGACATCTATCGCAACGCCACGATCGACCAGGCCGATCTCGGCCTCGTATTGCGGCCGGGCACCGACGGCGCGCTCGCCTGCGCCGTGATGCATGTGCTCTTCCGCGACGGCCTCGCGGACCGCGATTACCTTGTCCGTTTTGCCGACGGAACCGAGGAGCTGGAAGCGCATCTGGCGACGCGCACGCCCGAATGGGCCGCGGCGATCACCGGCCTTTCGGTCGAAGAGATCGAGGCCTTCGCCGAGCTCGTCGGCACCCGCAAGCGCAGCTATTTCCGGCTCGGCTACGGCTTTGCCCGCCAGCGCAACGGCGCGGTCAACATGCATGCGGCGCTCTGCGTGCCGACCGTCACCGGCGCCTGGCAGCATGAGGGCGGCGGCGCCTTCCATTCGAACAGCGGCGTCTACAAATGGCGCAAGGGCCTGATCGAGGGGCTCGACAAGGCCGACCCGAAGGTTCGTCAGCTCGACCAGTCGCAGATCGGCCGCATCCTGACGGGCGATGCCGAGGCATTGCGGCAGGGCGGGCCGGTGAGGGCGCTGTTCATCCAGAACACCAATCCGGTTTCGGTCGCGCCCGAGCAGGAACTGGTCAAGCGCGGCTTCGCTCGCGACGACCTCTTCACCGTCGTGCACGAGCAGTTCATGACCGAGACCGCCGCCATGGCGGACATCGTGCTGCCGGCGACGCAGTTCATGGAGCATGACGACCTCTATCAGGGCGGCGGCCACCAGCACATCATGTGGGGCGGCAAGCTGATCGACCCGCCGGGCGAGTGCCGCTCGAACCATGAGGTGATCTGCGCTTTGGCCCAGCGCCTCGGCGCCGAGCATCGCGGCTTCTCGATGAACCCGCGCGAGATCGTCGACTGGACCTTGCAGCAGACCGGACGCGGCACGCTCGAGGAACTGATCGCTAGCGAATTCCATGACATCCAGCCGGATTTTGAGACGGCGCATTATCTCAAGGGCTTCGGCTGGCCGGGCGGCAGGTTCCGCTTCAAGCCGGACTGGAGCAAGGTCCCCAACAGCAATGCCGGCCTCACCGGCCCGCATGCCGCGATCCCGGCCATGCCCGACCATTGGAACGTCATCGAGACGGCAGATGCCGAGCATCCCTTCCGGCTCGCCACCAGCCCGGCCCGGAACTTCCTGAACTCGTCCTTCACCGAGACGCCGACGGCGCGCAAGAAGGAGGGCGGGCCGACGCTGATGCTACATCCGGACGACGCGGCGAAGCTGGGAATCGCTCAGGGCGACGCGATCCTGGTCGGCAACCGTCGCGGCGAGGTGCATCTCGACGCGGTGCTGTTCGACGGGCTGGTGCGCGGCGTCGTCATCGCCGAGTCGATCTGGCCGAACGGCGCCCATCGCGGCGGGCGCGGCATCAACACCCTAACCGGCGCGGACTCGATCGCGCCTTTCGGCGGTGCGGCCTTCCACGACAACAGGGTCTGGATTCGCAAGGTGTGACCTTTGCGTCATTGATTTTTCACCGATGCTGTGGACCATCCTCCGCTACGCAGGCGGGTCAATCGAGAGCGGATTCGGGGTTTCGCTCGGGCTGCGCCGCGAAGACGGAACGGTATCGACAATGATCACGCGGCGGGTTGGTGCGGCCTTCTGGGCCGTGGGTTTGTCCATGCTGGTTTCGCAGGGGGCGCTGGCCGCCGCCGGCACCAGCGCCTTGCCGCCGCCGGACCCAACCGCCAAGAACCTGACGCCCTACATGATCCAGCTGCGGGCCTTCGACGCCTGCCTGGTCACCCAGTCGCGGCTGATGAACACCACCCGCGAGGCGGTGCATTCGCCGTGCAGCTGCTACGCCAAGGGCACGGTCAACGCGATGACCAAGGACGAGCTCCAGGCTTTCCGGGAGACCGGCTACTTCAACGATTCCGCCCGCGCCAAGGGCTATGACTTCATCGACCGCTGCAAGCTGCAGCGGCCTTGAGCCCGTCTGGCGTCAGACCGGCGCGGCCTCCGCGTCGGCCTTGAAGTAGCGATCCCGCATCCGGCCCGCATAGGCGACGAGGTTGGCGTGCTCGGCGAGCGCGCCCCGCAGCGGTGAGTCGAAGGTCTCGCACAGCCCCGAGATCATGAAGGCGCCGAGCGTCGCGTCGCCGCCGCACGGGGCCGGACCGGTCAGGTAGGGCTTGCTGCCTAGCAGCCCGGACAATGAATCCAGCGCCTGCCGTGCCAGGATCAGCCGTTCTTCGTCGCTGTGCCGGCCGATGCCGTGGCCGTGCAGGTTGCGGCGCACTTCGCGCTTGACCATGGCGATCACAAGCGGTCGCAAGGGCGCGGGCACGGCGTTGAAGAAATGGCGCGGGCCCTTGTCGAAATTGGCGGGATTGGCCCAGCGCTCCTGGACGATCTGCCAGTAGAGGTGATCTTCCAGCATCTTCTCGACTGCCCAGGCGAGGCCGCGCTGCTCGGCGCTCAGCCCCTTGTCGAAGTCGATGACGTGCTTGCGCTCGAGATGCAGCCTGATGAAGCTGGTGTCCGGAATGATCTCCCCATCATCGACCAGCACCGGGAACTTGCCTTTCGGCGCCTTACGCAGATTGCCGCGAATCCGGCGATAGGGCAGTCCCGACATCTCCATCAGGATCATGGCCTTGACGCAGAAAGGGCTCGGGTCCGGCAGGCCGAAGCCGGGGCCGAAAACGTGCAGCTCCAACATGAATCCTCCTCGAGCCGACACATTTTCAGGCTGGCCGGCCACCATACTGCTGCCACGCTCCTGACAATGATTGTCAGGGCGTCTGCGGCAGAGTGACGCTAACCGATCTTTCCCGAAGCGGAAGCCCCGTCATGCAACGCGCTGAACGTTTGCTCGATCTGATTCAGGGGCTGCGCCGTCGCCGCCGCCCCGTCACCGCCGAGACGCTCGCTTCCGAGCTCGATGTCTCCGTGCGCACCGTCTATCGCGATATTGCCGCGCTGCTGCGTCAGGGCGTGCCGGTGCGCGGCGAGGCCGGCATCGGCTATGTCCTCGATGCCGGCTTCGACCTGCCGCCGCTGATGTTCTCGCCTGATGAGATCGAGGCCGTGCTGGTCGGCATGCGCTGGCTCTCCGAGCGCGCCGACCCGACGCTGGCGCGCGCCGCCGAGGACGTCGTCTCCAAGGTCGCGGCGGTTCTGCCGGCACATCTGCGGCCGATCCTGCTCGACGGAGCGCTGTTCGCGCCGGCCTATTGCAAGGACATGGTGGTCGATCAGGTCGACGTCGCGGCGGTGCGCGCCGCGATCCGCAATGGCCGCAAGCTCGAGATCAGCTATCGCGACGAGGCCGGGAAATCGTCGAGCCGGGTGATCTGGCCGATCGGCCTGACCTTCTTCGAGCGCGTGCGCATGGTCATCGCCTGGTGCGAGCTCAGGCAGGCCTTCCGCCATTTCCGGACCGACCGCATCGCCGAGCTGACGGCGCGCGAGGAGCGCTATCCGGCGCGTCGCGCCGACCTTTTCCGCCGCTGGCAGAAGGAGGAGCAGGAGGTCGCGGCCCGGCGGGCGCTGGAGCAGCAGGCGGCGGTGGCGGCGAGCGTCCAGTAGGCGTGCGCTGTCCGTTCGGGGCGCGCTGGGCTAGCGCATTTGCTGGTCCAATGCGCGCAGACTTTCCGCCGCTTGCAGCAGGCCGGCCTGCATTGCCTTTTCGTACCAGATGCGGGCTTGCGGAAGGTCTTGCGGGCCGCCTTCGCCTTTTTCAAGCAGGACGCCGAGATTGTACATCGCGATCTTCTCGCCGCCTTGCGCGGCCTTCTCGAACCAGCGCCGTGCTTCCGACATATCCTGCGGTCCGCCGAGGCCACCCTCCAGCATGGCGCCGACATTGATCATGGCCCTGATCTCGCCGGCCTGAGCTGCCTGCTCGTACCAGCGCCGGGCCTGTGGCAGGTCCACAGAGCCGGCAACGCCCATGCGCAGCATGTCGGCCAGGTTGTTCATGGCGTCCAAGTGACCGGACTGGGCGCTTCGCACGAGCCAGAGCCGCGCCTGAGGCACGTCCTTAGGGCCGCCACGGCCCTGCGCCAGCATGATGGCAAGGTTGTTCATGGCGTCGGGAGCGTTGTCCGGGAAGCGCTCGGCGAGCCAGCGGCGCGCCGCTGGTAGATCACGAGGCATGAGCGGGTCTTTGACGACATCGAACCATAGCATCACGCTTCGCTCGCCCTCCTGCGCGGCCTTCTCCAGCCATCGCCGGGCATCCGGCTCATTCCGCGGGCCACCCAGCCCGCTGTCGAGAACGCGGGCCAAATGATACATGGCGTCGTCATTGCCGGCCTTCGCCGCTTCCTCATACCAGTGCCGTGCAGCCGGCAAGTCCGCAGGGCCGCCGAGCCCGTTTTCCAGAATCTGGGCGAAATCGCGCATCGCCCAGACGTTCCCGGCTTCCGCGGCCTGCCCGTACCATCGCCGGGCCCCTGGCAGCTCCTGGGGGCCGCCTTGCGCGCGCTCCAGCATGATCGCGAAGAAGTACATTGCTTCGGGATTGCCGGCCTGTGCGGCCCTTTCGAACAGGCGCCGTGCCTCCGCGCGGTCCTCCACGCCATCGAAGCCCTGTCGCAGCGACTTGCCGGCTTTGACCATGGCGAGGACATGGCCTGCTTCGGCCGCCTGGCGGTAGGCCGGGAGTGCCTCCTTGCCGCGCTGCGCGCTCTCATAGGCGCGGCCGAGCTGATAGCTCAGCCGGCGCACATGCGGCTGCTCCTCGATCGCGGCGCTGCAGGGGGCGATGGCGTCGCTTTCGTTCGCGCCAAGAAAAAGGTTGGGCCATTGGGCTCGCGTCGCGGATGCGATGCGGCGGTGGTCGATGCGTTCTAGGCTCCACCGATCCAGCCCAGCGGATCAGGGAGAAGAGCGATGGAGTGCTTTGTCGGCTTGGACGTTTCGGTGAAGACGACGAGCGTCTGCGTGATGGACGCAGGCGGAACGATTATCCGGGAGGGCAAGACTGAGAGTTCGCCCGAAGCCATCGGAGCGTTCCTGTCCTCATGTTGCGACCGCTATGCGCGGGTCGGCCTGGAAGCCGGCCCGCTCTGCCAGTGGCTGTATGCCGGTCTGGCGAAGGCAGGCTTCCCGGTGATCTGTATCGAGACGCGCCACGCCCAGGCGGTGTTGAGCGCCCGGCCGAACAAGACCGACCGCAACGATGCGCGCGGCATCGCGCAGATGATGCGGGTCGGGCTCTACCGCCCGGTCCACGTCAAGACGCTGGCCAGCCAGAAGATCAGGGCGCTCCTGAGCGGCCGACGCTTCCTTCAGGCCAAGCTGCTCGATGTCGAGAACAGCATTCGCGGCCTGCTCCGCAACTTCGGCCTGAAGGTTGGCATGGTGACACGGACTCGCTACGAAGCGCGCATCCTCGAACTGATCGAGGAGATGCCCTCATTGCAGGCGATCATCGAGCCGATGCTGGCGGTACGCCGGGTCGTTCGAGAGCAGTATGTCGGTCTGCACAAGAAGATGCTGGCTCTGGCGCGCGCCGACGATGATTGCCTCCTGCTGATGAGCGCGCCTGGCGTCGGCCCGTTCGTCGCTTTGACCTATCGTGCCGCCGTCGATGAGCCAGCCGGGTTCCAGCGTTCGCGCTCTGTCGGCGCCCATTTCGGATTGGCACCGCGAACCCATCAATCGGGCGAGATCGACAGACGCGGCAGGATCACCAAGAACGGTGACGAGACACTCCGATCAGCCTTGTTCGAGGCGGCGCTGGTGCTCTTGCGACCGCAGGCCAAGCCCTCGGCGCTCAAGGCGTGGGGCCTGCGTGTTGCCAAACGGCGCGGCATGGCCAGGGCGATGATCGCGGTCGCGCGCCGCTTGTCCGTCATCCTGCACCGCATGTGGGTCGACCGCGTGCCGTTCCGCTCGACGGCCGAGCCAGCCCAAGCCTGACCTCACTAACAGCGTTTCGAGATCCGTCGCAGGGCGGAGCGATGTCCCCTAGGGACCGGAGGGCGGTGAGATCGAGGCGGGGTTGAAGGACCATCAGTCACTTCGCGAAAAAGCATGATCCACCACTCGTCGGACCCAACCATGAAGCGGCCACTGCGCCGACTTCGGAGAGAAGCCAGAGACCTAGCGGGACTGTTAGCTTAAGGCCATAGCGGACGCTCTTGCGATCGTCGCAACCCCGATGGCATGCTTCCCGGCTAGACCCCCGCGGGAGTAAATTGAGGATGCACAGCGGCTCATGCCTTTGTGGTGCGGTCACCTTCGCGGTGGCTGACACTCTGCCAAATCCTAACTTCTGCCATTGTCGGATGTGCCGGAAGCACTCGGGTCATTATTTCGCGTCCACCGACGTGCCGAGGAGCGCCCTAACGATAGTCGGTGAGGAGAACGTGGCGTGGTTTCAGTCGTCGGAGAAGATCCGGCGCGGCTTCTGCTCTACATGCGGCTCGTCTCTGTTTTGGGATCGGGCGGATCGGGACTGGATTGCCATTGCAATGGGCGCTTTCGACGGACCGACAAGGACCAAGGCAAATTTGCATATCTACGTCGGTGACAAGGGGGATTACTACGAGATCGCTGACGGCCTGCTGCAGTACGACACCGTCCCACCCCGCAACTGAGAAATTAAAGCGGCTTGACACCCATGGCCCAATAGAGAAGCCGGCCGATCAGGTTCGTGGCATTCGGGACCGCAAGGACCCGTTCCGGATCCTCCGGATTCCCGGCGAGCACGTCGCAGTTGCGCACATTCGCGCTGTGTTCCGGGGACGAGGCGCGGGGAGACCCTTGCGCCAGCACTGCGCCGACATAGTCGGAAAGCGGCCCCCACATCGCATAGCCCGTCAGGCCCAGCGATATTGCGAGTGATACCCAGCGGAAAATGGCCAAGCCCGCCTCCGATACAACGCTCGGTTGCGGTCATGCGTCGCCAAATGGCGGCTGTCGAGGTGAGCTTGCCGGGATAGTTAGCGGCGCAGCCTTGTCTGTGCTGTAGCCAAGCAAGCTACGTGGTTGGCGCCCTCAAGTTCCGACGCCAGCGCTGGTTTCCAGTCTGGCCGCGCCAGACGCCACCAGAGCGAGCGCCCTGGGATAGAGGGCGTGCTCCTGCTGCAGCACGCGCGCAGACAGGCTTGCCTCGTCGTCGCCCGGCAGCACCGGGACTTTCGCCTGGAGGATGGTCGGGCCGGCGTCGAGCTCGGGCACGACGAAATGCACGGTGCAGCCATGCTCGGCGACGCCGGCTTCCAGCGCCCGGGCATGGGTATGCGTGCCACGGAAGTCAGGCAGCAGGGAAGGGTGGATGTTGACCAGCCGGCCCTGCCAGCGCGTCACGAACCAGGGCGTCAGCACCCGCATGAAGCCGGCGAGCGCGACGAGCTCGATCTGGTTGACGCGCAGGACCTCGTCGAGCTTGCGCTCGAAGGCCTCACGGTCCTTGCCGAAGGGGCGATGGTCGACGCTGGCGGTGGCAATGCCGGCCTGGCGGGCCCGCTCCAGCCCGCCGGCCTCCGGCAGGTTCGCGGCGACCAGCACGATCTCGGCCGGGAAATCGGCGGCCTGCGCTGCTTCGATCAGCGCGACCATGTTCGAGCCGCGGCCCGAGATCAGGATCGCGGTGCGGACCCGCCGCGGCGTCGTGCTCACAGGCCGAGCTTCCCGCGATAGGCGACCTGGCCCTCGCTGCCGGCCGGCGTGACCTCGCCGAGCCGGACCGGCGCTTCGCCGGCCTCGCGCAGCGCGGCGACGACGGCGTCGGCCTCGGCCGCCGAGGCGACCACGATCATGCCGATGCCGCAGTTGAAGGTGCGCAGCATCTCACGCTCGGCGACGCCGCCGACCTCGGCGAGCCAGCCGAATACCGGCGGCACCGGGATCGCGGAGAGATCGAGCGTGACGCCGAGATCGTCGGGCAGGACGCGCGGGATGTTGTCGGGGAAGCCGCCGCCGGTGATGTGCGCCAGCGCCTTGATGCCGGGCGCCGCCTTCAGCGCCTGGAGCAGCGGCTTCACATAGATCCGCGTCGGCGTCAGCAGCGCTTCGGCGAGGCTCTGTCCGGGCGCGAAGGGGGCGGGGGCCTCCCAGGCGAGGCCGGAGAGCGCGACGATGCGCCGGACCAGCGAATAACCGTTGGAGTGCACGCCGGAGGAGGGCAGGCCGAGCACGACGTCGCCAGCCACCAGATCGGCGCGGGGCAGCAGCGAGCCGCGCTCGGCAGCGCCGACGGCGAAGCCGGCGAGGTCGTAATCCTTGTCGGCATACATGCCCGGCATCTCGGCGGTCTCGCCGCCGATCAGGGCGCAGCCGGCCTGACGGCAGCCTTCGGCGATGCCGCGCACGATCTCGACGCCGGCCTGCGGGTCGAGCTTGCCGGTCGCGTAATAGTCGAGGAAGAGCAGCGGCTCGGCGCCCTGCACGACGAGATCGTTGACGCACATCGCGACGAGGTCGATGCCGATGGTCGAATGCCGGCCGCTCTCGATCGCGATCTTCACCTTGGTGCCGACGCCGTCATTGGCGGCGACCAGGATCGGGTCGCTGAATCCCGCCGCCTTCAGGTCGAACAGGCCGCCGAACCCGCCGATCTCGGCATCCGCACCCGGCCGCCGGGTCGAACGCACCAGAGGCTTGATCGCATCGACCATGGCATTGCCGGCATCGATGTCGACGCCCGCCTGCGCATAGGTCAGCCCGTTGCCGCCTGTCTTGGTCATGAAACCGCGCTCCTTGCTGTGCGGGGAGCGATAGGCAAGGGCGGCCCCGCTGGCAAGCCGGCAGCGGCCTTTCCGCGAAAGCGTTTCGCAGTTGTCCAGCACATGCATTAGCCTTCAGTCGTAGTTCTCGCGACGAATCCTGGCCACGATCCCGGCGATGACGCTTCCGAACCTGATCACCATCGGCCGTCTGATCCTCGTCCCCCTGGTGATCGCGATGATCATCAACGAGCGCTGGCTGGCTGCCTTCCTGCTCTTCGTCGCGGCCGGGATTTCCGACGCGATCGACGGCTTCATCGCCAAGCGCTTCGACATGGGAAGCGAGCTCGGCGCCTATCTCGACCCGATCGCCGACAAGGCGCTGATCGTCTCGATCTACATCACCCTCGCCATGGTCGGGGCCATCCCGGCCTGGCTCGTCATCCTGGTCGTCTCGCGTGACATCATGATCGTCACGGCGGTGATCCTGTCCTGGCTGATGGAGAAGCCGCTCGAGATCGCCCCTTTCGCCGTCAGCAAGCTCAACACGGCGGCGCAGCTCATCTTTGCCGCGCTGATGCTGGGCTCGCGCGCCTTCGGGCTCGATCCCGGCCCTGCGATCCCGGTCGCTCAGCTCGCCGTGGCGCTCTTGACGGTCGGTTCGATGGCGGCCTACCTCGCCTTCTGGCTGCGCCATATGGCGGCCTGAGCTTGGAACCTCGCCGATGCGCTCCTATTCTCTAGGACGCCCGGCCGGCCTCCCGGGCCCTGCGGACAGTGCGTAACGGCGAGTTCAGGACAGCGGATGAGTCTTCAGCGTCAACTCGCCTTCTGGGCCCTCACCCTCGCGGTTTTCGTGCTTGCGCTGCTCCTGTTGCGCGACGTGCTCCTGCCGTTCATTGCCGCGCTGGCGCTGGCCTATCTGCTCGATCCGCTCGCCGACCGGCTGGAGCGGTTCGGCATGCGCCGCCTGACCGCGACCATCGTCATCCTGTGCGTCTTCCTGCTGCTCTTCGTGCTGGCGCTCGTGCTGCTGCTGCCGCTGCTGAGCCAGCAGCTTGCCGGCCTCGTGGCGCGCCTGCCTGAAGTCGCCGCCAAGCTCCAGGCGCTGGTCATGGAGCGCGGTGCGCCTTTGATCGAGCGCTTCGGCGGGGCCAAGCTCGCCGAGGATGCCCAGAGCCAGCTCGGCAATTTCGTCGGCGAGGCGACCAAATGGGTCGGCGGCCTTCTGCAATCGCTCTGGTCGGGCGGCACCGCGATCATTGGCGTCTTCTCGCTGCTGGTGCTGACGCCGGTCATCGCCTTCTATCTGCTCGCCGACTGGGACCGCATGGTCGAGACCGTCGATGGCTGGCTGCCGCGCGACCATCGCGACACGATCCGCGGCCTGCTGCACGAGATGGACACCGCGATCGCCGGCTTCCTGCGCGGGCAGGCGCTGGTCTGCCTGCTGCTCGGGCTGTTCTATGCGGTCGGGCTCTCGCTGCTCGGGGTGAACTTCGGCGCCCTGATCGGCATCATCTCCGGCTTCCTCTCCTTCATCCCCTATGTCGGCTCGCTGACCGGGCTCGTGCTGTCCGTCGGTGTCGCGACCGTGCAGTTCTGGCCGGACTGGACGATGCCGCTGGCGACGCTCGCCGTCTTCGCCGCGGGTCAGTTCTTCGAAGGCAATATCCTGCAGCCCAAGCTGGTCGGTGACTCCATCGGCGTCCACCCGGTCTGGCTGATGTTCGCGCTGCTCGCCTTCGGCTCGCTCTTCGGCTTCGTCGGCCTGCTGCTCGCGGTGCCGCTGGCGGCGATCATCGGCGTCTTGATGCGCTTCGCCCTGCGCCAATATCTCGCGAGCAATCTCTATCATGGCGCTGCCCCGAAGGCCGCAGCCAAGCATGTCGACCGTCATGCCGGGAACTGAGCCGCCGCGCCGGCCGCGCCAGCTCGCCTTCGACCTGCCGGTCGACAGCCGGCACGGCGTCGAGGATTTTCTCGTCGGCCCCTCCAACGAGCAGGCCTATGGGCTGGTCGAGAGTTGGCCCGCCTGGCCGGATGCCTGGCTGCGCCTGGTCGGGCCCGAGGGCTCGGGCAAGACGCATCTTGCCGCGATCTGGGCGGCCCGTGCCCATGCCTGGACCTTGCAGGCCGGCGAGATCGACGAGGCCAAGGTGCCGCATCTCGCCTCCGGCGGGGCGCTGGTCATCGAGGATTGCGATGCCGGCCGGCTCGACGAGCGGGCGCTGTTCCATCTGCTCAACGCGATCAAGGCGCGCGGCGGCTTTGCCCTGCTGACGGCGCGGACGTCGCCGGATCAATGGGGGCTGAGCGTGCCGGACCTGCTCTCGCGCCTGCGGCTCGCCCCCGCCGCCGAGATCGCGCCGCCTGACGATGCGCTGCTGCGGGCGCTGCTGGTCAAGCTCTTCGTCGACCGGCAATTGATCGTCGACACCAGCACCATCGAGGCACTGGCGCTCCGCATGGAACGCTCCTTCGCAGCGGCCCGCGACCTCGTCGACGCCATCGATCGGCTCTCGCTCGAGCGCGGCCGGCGCGTCACCCGCGCCATGGCGAACGAAGTCGCGGCCAGCCTGTTCGACGCCGACTAGGTTCAGGCCTTGGCGGCTGCTGGCGTCGCCACCAGCCGGGCATGGATCGCCTCGAGCAGCATGTCGTGCGCACGCGCGGCGATGGCGTCGAGCGACGGTGTCTTGACGAACATAGCCGCCGCCTTCTCCGTCAGCTCCTCGCGGGTCGGCAGCGTCGGCATATGCCATTGCGCCATCGCCTCATGGGCCTGGAGCTGGATGGCGTGCAGACGCTCGCCGGCGCGGCTCTGCATCGCGGCGAGCGCCTCGCGCAGCTCAGGCAGGGTCAGGGTTGGCAGGGCGGGCAGATGCATCTCCGGCAGGCCGGGCGCGTTGGCATAGG
Source organism: Allobosea rubneri (assembly GCF_032464875.1). Lineage (NCBI taxonomy): Bacteria > Pseudomonadati > Pseudomonadota > Alphaproteobacteria > Hyphomicrobiales > Alloboseaceae > Allobosea > Allobosea rubneri. Next base: position 13,453 of record NZ_JAWDID010000011.1, on the reverse strand, counting down.
CATCGCGCAGACCCTGGACGATCCGCTCGACCGGCACGGAGGCGGCGAGGCGCTCCGCGGAGCGCTCGATGACGCGCGGGGGCAGGGCCTGCGAGCGGTCGATCACGGCCTGCGGCGGCGCCTTCAGGTCCCAGACCAGACGAAGCTTCGACAGGCCGAGGATCAGGTAATAGGTCGGGTCCCACTGCCACCAACGGAAGCCCTGGCGCACGCTGTACTGATAGGCATGGTGGTTGTTGTGCCAGCCTTCGCCCATGGTGATGATCGCCAGCCACCAGTTGTTCCGGCTCTCGTCGCCGGTGACGTAGTGCTTGTCGCCATGCACATGGGCGAGCGAGTTGATGCAGAACGTGCCGTGGTAGACCAGCACGGTCGAGATGAAGAAGCCGACGAACAGGCCCGACCAGCCATCGATGGCGAAGCAGGCGAGGGCGAGCAGGATCGCCGGCGCGAGTTCGAAGCGGTGCAGCAGCTGAAGCTCGGGGAAGCGGGTGAGATCGGTGACGGTCGAGCCGTCGAACTCGTGGTGCTGGCGGCTGAAGATCCAGCCGACATGCGAATAGAAGAACGAGCTCTGCACCGGCGAGTGCACATCGTGCTCGGTGTCGGCGAAGCGATGATGATGCCGGTGCTTCGAGGCCCACCAGATCACGCTCTTCTGGGCCGTCGATTGGGCGAGGAAGGCGAGGACGAACTGGCCGATGCGGCTGATCTTATAGGAGCGATGCGAAAAGTAGCGGTGATAGCCGGCCGTGACGGCGAACATGCGCAGCCAGTAAAGCCCGAAGCAGAGCCAGAGCGAGGTCGCGCTCACGCCGCTCCAGAGCGCGCCGAAGCAGGCGAGATGCGCCAGGATGAAGGGCACTGCCGAGGGGTAGACGATGTCGTCATGGTCGTGGGCTGAAGAGAGTTCTGACAAGATCGTTCTCTGGAAATGTCTGGCGCGGCATGCGGGATTCGCATGCGACCAAACAGGAGAGCGAGTTTGAGCGCAAGGTTCCCGAGCCCTTATGGCGACAATTGCGGCAGCGGGCCGCACGGCATGCGCCGCCGTCATGGGAAAAGGGCCGGAACGCACCCGCCGCGAGCATTGCTCATGGCGTTGGACCTCGAATGTCATCGAAGCGTTACGCTAGGATGCCTTGAGGGTGAGTGGGCCGATGGTCGGCCGACGGCAAACCGACACAGACGACAGCTACAGGATCGGCAGTGACACGAGCGGCAGCGGCGAAGGCGAGGCGAATGAACCAGGATCTGGCCGAAGCGGCGGCTTCGAGGGCAGCGACGCCGGCACCGGACGCCACGGTGCTCACTATCGACCATGAGCTGCGCCAATCGCCGCAGCGCTTCATGAATCGCGAACTGTCCTGGCTGCAGTTCAACCGCCGGGTGATGGAGGAAGCCTCCAACCGCAACCATCCGCTGCTGGAGCAGCTGCGCTTCCTCTCGATCTCGGCCAACAATCTCGACGAGTTCTTCATGGTCCGGGTCTCCGGGCTGCGCGAGCAGCTCAAGGCCGGCGTGGTGACGCCGAGCCAGGACGGGCTGAGCCCGGCCGAGCAGCTCGTCGCATTGGGGGCGGCGGTGTCCGACCTGACCCGCGACCAGCAGACGCGCTGGGTCGAGCTCAGGCAGGACCTGCAGGACAACCGGATCATCTTGCTGAAGGCTGCCGATATCGGCCCGCAGGAGCGTGTCTGGCTCGAGGATCGCTTCCTGCACTATGTCTTCCCGGTGCTGACGCCGCTCGCGATCGACCCGGCCCATCCTTTCCCGTTCATCCCGAATCTCGGCTTCAGCCTGGCGCTGGCCCTGGAGCGCATCAGCGACGGGCGCGCGCTCGACGCGCTGATCCGCGTCCCCGGCAAGATCGACCGCTTCATCGAGGTGCCTGATCTCGCCCGCGATGGCGTGCAGCGCTTCATCATGCTCGAGGACCTGGTCTCGCTGTTCATCGGCAAGCTCTTCCCCGGCTACGAGATCAAGGGCACCGGTTCCTTCCGAATCATCCGCGACTCCGATCTCGACATCGAGGAGGAGGCCGAGGATCTGGTGCGCGTCTTCGAGAGCATGCTGAAGCAGCGCCGCCGCGGCGTCGTCATCCGCCTCGAGCTGCATGCCGACACGCCGGACCACCTGCGCCAGCTGATCGTGCGCGAGCTCCGGGTCGATCCTGACGAGATCGTGATCGTCGACGGGATGATCGGCCTGAACGAGCTCTCGCAGCTCGTCGGGGTCGACCGGCCTGACCTGAAGTTCAAGCCCTACAATGCCCGCTTCCCCGAGCGGATCCGCGAGCATGGCGGCGACTGCTTCGCCGCGATCCGCCAGAAGGACCTGATCGTCCACCACCCCTATGAGAGCTTCGACGTCGTCGTGCAGTTCCTGCAGCAGGCGGCGCGCGATCCCAATGTCGTGGCGATCAAGCAGACGCTCTACCGGACGTCCTCGAACTCGCCGATCGTCCAGGCGCTGGCCGAGGCGGCCGAGGCCGGCAAGTCCGTCACGGCGCTGGTCGAACTCAAGGCCCGCTTCGACGAGGAAGCCAATATCCGCTGGGCCAAGGACCTCGAGCGCGCCGGCGTGCAGGTCGTCTACGGCTTCATCGAGCTCAAGACCCACGCCAAGCTTTCGATGGTGGTGCGCCGCGAGGCGGGGCAGCTCGTGACCTACTGCCACATCGCGACCGGCAACTATCACCCGATCACGGCGCGCATCTACACCGACGTCTCCTTCTTCACGGCCGATCCGGTGATGGCGCAGGACGTGGCGCGGATCTTCAACTTCATCACCGGCTATGCCGAGCCGGCCGAACTCGAGCGCATGGCGGTCTCGCCGGTCAACCTGAAGAAGCGCCTGCTCGACGACATCGCCGAGGAGATCGAGCATGTGAAGGCAGGCCGCAAGGGCGCGATCTGGGGCAAATGCAACTCGCTGGTCGATCCCGAGATCATCGACGCGCTCTATGACGCCAGCCAGGCCGGCGTTCAGATCGATTTCGTGGTTCGCGGCATCTGCTGCCTGCGACCCGGTGTCCCAGGCCTTTCCGACAATATCCGGGTCAAGTCGATCGTCGGGCGCTTCCTCGAGCATACCCGTGTCTATGCCTTCGGCGCCGGGCACGGCATGCCGTCGCCCAAGGCGAAGCTCTACATTTCCTCGGCCGATCTGATGCCGCGCAACCTGGACCGCCGTGTGGAGGCGCTGACGCCGATCCTCAACCCCACCGTGCACCAGCAGCTTCTCGAGCAGATCATGCTGGCCAATTTTCTCGACAACGAACAGAGCTGGACCATCTTGCCCGATGGCGGCTCGCGACGCATTGTCCCGCCGTCGGCCGAAGAGTCGTTCAACGCCCACAAGTACTTTATGACGAATCCGAGCCTGTCCGGTCGTGGAAAATCACTCTCCAGTTCAAGTCCTCGCAGCCTTTCCCGCCGTTCCGGCAAGAAGGCCTGAGCAGGCGCAAGGGCGTTTGAGCCTGGGTGATACCGTCGCCATCATCGATATCGGTTCGAACTCGGTCCGCCTCGTCGTCTATGAGAACCTGTCCCGGGCTCCGGGGCAGGTCTTCAACGAGAAGGAGATGGCGGGGCTCGGCCGTCAGGTCGCCTCGACCGGCATGCTCGCCGCCGATGCGGTCGAGAAGGCGCTGGCGGCGCTCGTCCGTTTCCGCATCCTCTGCGAGGCGATGCATGTCGCGCAATTGCGCGTCATCGCCACGGCAGCGGCGCGCTATGCCTCGAACGGCCCCGATTTCATCGCCCGCGCCGAGGCGGCGGTCGGCCAGCCGATCGAGCTGATCTCGGGCGACCGCGAGGCCTATCTCTCGGCGCTCGGCGTCATCTCCGGTTTCGACCGGCCCAATGGCGTGGTCGGCGATCTCGGCGGCGGATCGCTCGAACTCGCGGCGGTCGACGGCAGCAGGGTCGGGGAGGGCGTCAGCCTGGCGCTCGGCGGCCTCGCGCTGATGGACCGCGCGAAGAACTCGATCAAGGCTGCCGAGAAGATCGTCCGGGACGATCTCGACAACCACCCGCAGCTCGCCGCGATGCGTGGCCGTGATTTCTTCGCCGTCGGCGGCACCTGGCGCGCGCTCGCGACGCTGCATCAGCGCCAGTCCGGCTATCCGCTCAACGTCATGCACGGCTACACGGTATCGGCCCGCGAGGCGAGCGAGTTCGTCCGTCTTGTCGAGCGCGCCGACGCCGCCATGCTTGAATCGATCGAGGCGATCTCCTCGGCCCGCCGGCCGCTGCTCGCCTATGGCGCGCTCGTGCTCGACCAGCTGATCAAGCGCGGCCGCCCGCGCCAGGTCGTGATCTCGGCGCACGGTGTCCGCGAAGGGCTGATGCATGAGCAGCTCGCTCCGGCGGAGCGGGATGCCGACGCCTTGCTCCGCGGTGCCCAGGACTACAACCAGCTGCGCGCCCGCGATCCGCGCCATGCCGCGGATCTGATCCCCTGGGCCGAGCGGCTGCTCGACAGTGCCTATCCGAACGATGAACCGGCCTTGAAGCGCCTGCAGATCGCTGCGTGCCTGCTCTCCGATATCGGCTGGCGGGCCCATCCCGACTATCGCGGCGAGCAGACCCTCAACGTTATCGCCCACGCGCCGTTCAGCGGCGTCGACCATGCCGGCCGCGCCTTCCTGTCACTGACCGCCTTCTACCGCTATGCCGGGCTGAAGGGCGCGGCTCCGGCTGCGGAAGGCCTTCGCCGCCTGCTGACACCGCGCGTGCTGGAGCGAGCGCATGTGGTCGCGGCGATCTTCCGCGTCGCCTATCTGATGTCGGCCGGCATGCCCGGAATCCTGTCGCAGACGACGCTGGTCTGCGATGACCGCCGCCTGATCCTGAGCCTGCCGCCGGAATTCCGCTCGCTGGCCAGCCAGCGCGTCACCGGGCGGCTGAAGCAGCTTGCCCGCCTGCTCGGCCGCGAGGTCGAGATTCGCTGAGGCGCGAGCGCTCGGCGCGCGCTCAGAGCACTTCGAACCAAGTCCAGAGGCCGAGGTCGAAGCGCTCCAGCACCGTCGATGAAATCAGCCAGCGGCCGGGATTGTCGGCGATGAAGGCGATGTGCAGGCGCTTGCCCTCGGGAATCTGCACCGTGTCGAGGAAATAGGGCTCCCAGCCATCGTCGAGCGGGTGCAGCAGCCGGAAGCTGTGGCCGTGGACATGGAAAGGCTGCAGGAAGTCGGTCTTGTTGGTGATGCCGATCACCACCGGCGAGCCCCGCCGGACGCTGAGCAGCGGCTTGCCCTGCGCATCGCCCGTTCCGCCGTTGAGGCGCCATGGCCGCGCCTGGTCGACGCCGTCGAGATTGAGCTTGTTGTCCGCGCCGACCTTGGCGCCGCCTTCGACGAGGATTTCGGCCCGGCTGGCGTTCTGCAGCCTGACCTCGGCCGGCAGCGTCGGATTTGGCGCCAGGGCCGAGATCGGGCCGGCGGCGACGCGTTTTGTCCCGGGCTTGGCGGCCTCGCTGACGAAGCGCACCAAGGGCATGCCGGGGCCGATCAGCGCCGTGACGCTGGCGCTCGCGCCGATCTCCTCCGGCATGTCGAAGATCACGTCGTAGCGCGTGCCGGGCGCGAAGGGCAGTTGGGCCCGCACCGGCTCGAAGGTTTCGGTCGGCTGGCCGTCGACCGCGACGACGAAGGCTTTCAGCCCGTCGAAGCGCAGGCGCATGATCCGGGCATTGCAGGCATTGGCGAGGCGCAGGCGCACGCGTGCACCCGGCGGCAGCGCGACCCGCTCCGGCGGCGGCTTGCTGTTGACGGTGAGCCAGCTGCCGAGCCGGCCGGCGGCGGCACCCTCCTGGCCGGTCGCGGGGAAGGGCAGGAGCTTGTGATCGTCGCCGAGCAGCCAGTCGCCGACCAGCACCGGCAGGTCAAGGTCGACCGCCGGCGGCTCCTTTTCCTCGACGACGAGAAGGCCGCAGAGCCCGCGTCCGGCCGGCTCGGACGAGCCGCCGAGCAGGAGTGGCCGATAGAGGTAGCTGCCGGAATCGCGCGGTGTCAGCCGGTATTCGAAACTGTCGCCCGGAGCGGTCGCCTCCTGGCTGAAGCCGCCGACGCCGTCCATGGTCTGGTCGTGACGCAGTCCGTGCCAGTGCAGGGAGAGCGGCTTGTCGGTGCGGTTCTGCAGGTTGAGCCGCAGCGTTTCGCCGAGCTTCATGCGCAAGGTAGGTCCGGGACTGCTGCCGTCGAAGGCCCAGACCTCGCTTTCCGTCGCCGGTGCCGGCCGCAGCCGTGCCTTGGCGGGCGCGGCGATCAGCTCGCGCGCCGCTGGGGTGGGTGCGGGCTCGCTAGCCTGGCTGGCCACCGCCGGCGCCGGCGCCTGCGCTCGTAGCGGCGCGGCGCTGCCCAGAACGGCTATTCCCGCGATGCCGGCGAGCGCCTGGCGGCGATTCGGTCCGGCCTGCGGGCCGGTCGCGGGAAGATCGGTTTTCATGACCAAGCGACATAGCGCGGCCCGTCGCCGCTGGCGAGAGTGGGTGCCTGACAGGCTCCTTCGCAGAAACGTCGCATTTTTTTGCTGCATCCTCCGTCGCAAATGCGTATAGCACCGCGGCCCAACGATGGCGGCGCTGCGTTTGCTCGCACGCGGTGTATCGGTTGGCGGGCGTGGCGGAACTGGTAGACGCAGCGGATTTAGGTTCCGCCGACGCAAGTCGTGGGGGTTCGAGTCCCTTCGCCCGCACCAGGATGCGAATTTCGCGAGCGCGGCGGCGGTCATCCGGCGTCGCGCTTTGGACATTGAAGTAACGAGCTGTTGGCGGATCAGAACGATGAACGTGACCGAAACCCTGTCCCAGGGCCTCAAGCGCGAATTTCAGGTGGTGCTGAACGCCGCCGACCTGAAGACGAGGCTCGATGACGAACTGCAGAACCTGCAGGGCAAGGCCAAGATCAACGGCTTCCGCCCCGGCAAGGTCCCGGTCGGCCATCTGCGCCGTCTCTATGGCCGCTCGGTCATGGCCGACGTCGTCCAGAACGCCGTCAACGAGGCCAACCAGAAGATCGTTGCCGACAACGGCCTGAAGCTCGCCTTCGAGCCGCAGATCAAGTTCCCCGAGAACAAGGACGAGATCGAGGCCGCGATGGAGGCCAAGGGCGACCTCGCCTTCACCGTCGCCCTCGAAGTGCTGCCGAAGATCGAGCTCGCCGACCTGTCGGACGTCTCGCTGGTCAAGCCGGTCACCGAGACCCCCGAGGCCGATGTCGACGCCGCGCTCGAGCGCATGGCCGGCCAGAACCGTCCCTTCGCCAGCAAGGGCGACGACGCCGTCGCGGAGAAGGGCGATCGCCTGCTGATCTCCTTCACCGGCACGCTCGAAGGCCAGCCCTTCGACGGCGGCACCGGCACGGGCATCCCGCTCGACCTCGGCTCTGGCCAGTTCATCCCGGGCTTCGAGGACCAGCTCCAGGGCGCCAAGAAGGGCGAGCAGCGTACCGTCTCGGTGACCTTCCCCGAGAACTACACCGCGACCCACCTCGCCGGTAAGCCGGCCGAGTTCGCCGTCACCGTCGACGACGTGCAGGCCCCGGGCGAGCTCAAGATCGACGACGAGCTCGCCAAGGGCTTCGGCATGGAGTCGCTCGATGCGCTGAAGGCCGCGATCCGCGAGCAGCTCGGCCGCGAGCTCGGCGCCCAGTCGCGCCGCAAGCTGAAGAAGAGCCTGCTCGACGCGCTCGACACCAAGTACGCCTTCGAGCTGCCCCCGACCCTGGTCGACCAGGAATTCGGCAGCGTCTGGAGCCAGGTCGAGGCCGACATGAAGGAGGCGAAGAAGAGCTTCGCCGACGAGAATACCACCGAGGAAGAGGCGCGGGCGGAGTACCGCAAGATCGCCGAGCGCCGCGTGCGCCTGGGCCTCGTGCTGGCCGAGATCGGCGAGCAGGCCAAGATCCAGATCGCCGACGACGAGGTGACGCAGGCCCTGATCGAGCGTGCCCGCCAGTTCCCGGGCCAGGAAAAGGAAGTCTGGGAGTTCTATCGCAAGAACCCGCAGGCGCTCGCCGAGATCCGCGCCCCGATCTTCGAGGAGAAGGTCGTCGATCACCTCCTCGGCCAGGTGAAGGTCGAGGACAAGAGCGTCTCCCGCGAAGAGCTCTACGCCGATGACGAGGCCGAAGGCGAGGAGAAGGCCAAGCCGGCCAAGGCCAAGAAGGCCAAGAAGGCGGCCGCCAGCGACGAGGCCTCGGCCTGAGCCCGTTTCGGCGCCAAGGTTGATGATTTCGCGCCGCCCGGCTTCGGCCGGGCGGCGCTTCCCTTTTCAGGCGGGGCCGGCATGCTTATGTGGGGCCTTCGCCGATATCGGCTGATTCCCGCCCCCTGCACCTCAAGGACTGGCTGCGATGCGCGATCCAATCGAGACCTACAACAATCTCGTCCCGATGGTGGTCGAGCAGTCGAGCCGCGGTGAACGCGCCTTCGACATCTATTCGCGCCTCCTGCGCGAGCGGATCATCTTCCTGACCGGCCCGGTCGAGGACTACTCGGCGTCGCTGATCGTGGCGCAGCTGCTTTTCCTCGAGGCCGAGAACCCGAAGAAGGAAATCTCCTTCTACATCAACTCGCCCGGCGGCGTGGTCACCTCCGGCCTGTCGATCTACGACACCATGCAGTTCATCCGTTGCCCGGTGACCACGCTCTGCGTCGGTCAGGCTGCCTCGATGGGCTCGCTGCTGCTCACCGCCGGCGCCAAGGACATGCGCTTCGCCCTGCCGAACGCGCGCATCATGGTCCACCAGCCCTCCGGCGGCTTCCAGGGCCAGGTCACGGACATCCTGATCCATGCCCGCGAGGTCGAGAGCCTGAAGCGGCGCCTGAACGAGATCTACGTCAAGCACACCGGCCGTTCCTACGAGGACATCGAGGCGGCGCTGGAGCGCGACAACTTCATGACCTCCGAGCAGGCTCGCGATTTCGGCCTGATCGACAAGGTCATCGACAAGCGTCCGGAAGAGGCCGCCTGAGCGACCGGGATCCTCCTGCCAGGCCAAGGCTTGGCGTGCCGGGCAGGAGGGCCCATATTGCCTATCACTAGGCCTCATGTTTGCATGAGGGAATCGGAAGGGCGCGTTAGGCGCTCGATGGGTCCGATTTTGGGTCAGTTTCGTCGGCGCCTGAGCCACAGCGATGCGTTAACCCAATAATCGTGATCTGAGCGCCTACTATGACGGAGAGACGACATCGGCCCGCCGTTATTCGGTGGCTGGCTTCGTCTTCCGAGATGGAGATCGACAATGAGTAAGGTCAGCAGCGGCGATTCGAAGAGCACGCTCTACTGCTCGTTCTGCGGCAAGAGCCAGCACGAGGTCCGCAAGCTGATCGCGGGCCCGACGGTGTTCATCTGCGACGAGTGCGTCGAGCTGTGCATGGACATCATCCGCGAGGAGTCCAAGTCCGCGCTCGTGAAGTCTAAGGACGGCGTGCCGACGCCGAAGGAGATCCGCAAGGTCCTCGACGACTATGTCATCGGGCAGGACCACGCCAAGAAGGTGCTCTCCGTCGCCGTCCACAACCACTACAAGCGGCTGTCGCACGCGACGAAGCACAACGACGTCGAGCTGGCGAAGTCCAACATCCTGCTGATCGGGCCGACCGGATCGGGCAAGACGCTGCTCGCGCAGACGCTCGCCCGCATCCTCGACGTGCCGTTCACCATGGCTGATGCGACGACGCTCACCGAGGCCGGCTATGTCGGCGAGGATGTCGAGAACATCATCCTGAAGCTGCTCCAGGCCTCCGACTACAATGTCGAGCGGGCGCAGCGCGGCATCGTCTACATCGACGAGATCGACAAGATCAGCCGCAAGTCAGACAATCCCTCGATCACCCGCGATGTTTCGGGCGAGGGCGTCCAGCAGGCGCTGCTGAAGATCATGGAAGGCACCGTCGCCTCCGTGCCGCCGCAGGGCGGGCGCAAGCATCCGCAGCAGGAGTTCCTGCAGGTCGACACCACCAACATCCTGTTCATCTGCGGCGGCGCCTTCGCCGGGCTGGACAAGATCATCTCCGGCCGCGGCAAGGGCACCTCGATCGGCTTCGGCGCGACCGTGAAGGCCCCCGACGACCGCCGGACCGGCGCGATCTTCCGCGAGGTCGAGCCCGAGGATCTGCTGAAGTTCGGCCTGATCCCCGAGTTCGTCGGCCGTCTGCCGGTGCTGGCGACGCTCGAGGATCTCGATGAGGCCGCGCTCAAGACCATCCTGACCGAGCCGAAGAACGCGCTGGTCAAGCAGTACCAGCGCCTGTTCGAGATGGAGGACACCGAGCTGACCTTCACCGACGAGGCGGTGAGCCTGATTGCCCGCAAGGCAATCGAGCGCAAGACCGGCGCGCGTGGCCTGCGCTCGATCATGGAAGGCATCCTGCTCGAGACCATGTACGAGCTGCCGGGGCTGGAAGGCGTCGAGCAGGTCGTCATTGGGCCGGAAGCGGTCGAGACCAAGTCGCGCCCGCTGTTCATCTACTCGGACAGGGAAGAAGAGGCCAAGTCGGCTTCAGCCTGAGTTGGCACTAAGCTGTCCCACTTTCAGACGCGCGCCTCATGGCGCGCGTTTTGCTTTGTCGAGCTGGTGGCCGCGACTGCACGAAACTGCTTCGGCCATCTGCCCGGGTCGCGGCTTCGTGTCCTGGCATGCAGTGGAAGCTGCGGTGGACTGCGCCGGCGGGTCGCTTGAAAGCTGGCCGGGAAGCATCCACTTTAACATCACCTGCGAGACAGCGTGCCTTTGAGGGCGTGAGTCGCAGGGGCGGTTGGCGCGAATGGTCGCGCCGGCGCGGAACGTCCGGTTCGGTCGCCCATCCAGGGGATCGGTCGGGCGAAAACTTGAAGGACAAGACATGACAGGCTCGACGCCCCGCGCTCCGCTCGTCCCCGGCACGACCGGCACTTATCCGGTCCTTCCGCTGCGCGACATCGTCGTTTTCCCGCACATGATCGTGCCGCTCTTCGTCGGCCGCGAGAAGTCCATTCGCGCGCTCGAGGAGGTGGTCAAGAACGACGGTCTGATCCTGCTCGCCACCCAGAAGAACGCTGGCGACGACGATCCGGAGACCAAGGATATCTATGAGATCGGCACGCTCGCCCGCGTGCTGCAGCTGCTGAAGCTTCCCGATTCCACCGTCAAGGTGCTGGTCGAGGGCGTCGGCCGCGCCAAGGCGCTGAGCTACAGCGCCGATGACAGCTTCTACCAGGCCGAGGCCGTCGCGCTCGAAGAGGAGCCCGGCAAGAAGGTCGAGGTCGAGGCGCTCGGCCGCTCGGTCGTCAGCGAGTTCGAGAGCTATGTGAAGCTAAACAAGAAGATCTCGCCCGAGATCGTCGCTGCGGTCTCGCAGATCGACGAGCCGGCCAAGCTCGCCGACACCGTCGCCTCGCATCTCGCCGTGAAGATCGCCGACCGCCAGGCCGTGCTGGAGGTGATGAACGTCGCCCACCGGCTCGAGAAGGTGCTCTCGCTGATGGAAAGCGAGATGTCGGTGCTCCAGGTCGAGAAGCGCATCCGCTCGCGCGTCAAGCGCCAGATGGAGAAGACCCAGCGCGAGTACTATCTCAACGAGCAGATGAAGGCGATCCAGAAGGAGCTCGGCGACGGCGAGGAGGGCCGTGATGAGCTCGCCGAGCTGGAAGAGCGCATCGCCAAGACCAAGCTGACCAAGGAAGCGCGCGACAAGGCGCTGGCCGAGGTCAAGAAGCTCAGGCAGATGTCGCCGATGTCTGCCGAGGCGACGGTCGTGCGCAACTATCTCGACTGGCTGCTGGGCATCCCCTGGCAGAAGCGCTCGAAGATCAAGAAGGACCTCGCCGCAGCCCAGCAGGTGCTCGACGACGATCATTTCGGCCTCGACAAGGTCAAGGACCGGATCGTCGAATACCTCGCCGTCCAGCAGCGTGCCAACAAGCTCGCCGGCCCGATCCTGTGCCTCGTCGGCCCTCCGGGTGTCGGCAAGACCTCGCTCGGCAAGTCGATCGCCAAGGCGACCGGCCGCGAGTTCGTGCGCATGTCGCTCGGCGGCGTGCGTGACGAGGCCGAGATCCGCGGTCACCGCCGCACCTATATCGGCTCGATGCCCGGCAAGATCATCCAGTCGATGAAGAAGGCCAAGACCTCGAATCCGCTCATCCTGCTCGACGAGATCGACAAGATGGGCCAGGACTTCCGCGGCGACCCGTCGGCGGCCCTGCTCGAGGTGCTCGATCCCGAGCAGAACGCGACCTTCAACGACCATTACCTCGAGGTCGACTACGACCTGTCGAACGTGATGTTCGTGACCACGGCGAACACGCTGAACATCCCGCCGGCCCTTCTGGACCGGATGGAGGTGATCCGCATCGCCGGCTACACCGAGGACGAGAAGGCCGAGATCGCGCGTCGCCACCTGATCCCGGGTGCGATCAAGAAGCACGGCCTCGAATCCAAGGAATGGTCGATCGACGACGAGGCCCTGACGACGCTGGTCCGCCGCTACACCCGCGAGGCCGGCGTGCGTAACCTCGAGCGCGAGATCGCCAACACCGTCCGCAAGGCGGTGAAGGAGATCGTGCTGTCGAAGAAGAAGAAGGTCGCGGTCACTCCCGCGGTGCTGGAGGACTATCTCGGCCCGCCGCGCTATCGCTATGGCATGGCGGAAACCGAGGATCAGGTCGGTGTCGTCACCGGTCTGGCCTGGACCGAGGTCGGCGGCGAGATGCTGACGATCGAAGGCGTGATGATGCCCGGCAAGGGCAAGATGACCGTCACCGGCAATCTGCGCGACGTGATGAAGGAATCGATCTCGGCGGCGGCGTCCTATGTCCGCTCCCGCGCCATCGATTTCGGCATCGAGCCGCCGCTGTTCGACCGGCGCGACATCCACGTCCACCTGCCGGAGGGGGCGACCCCGAAGGACGGTCCGTCAGCCGGTATCGGCATGGCCACGGCGATCGTCTCGATCATGACCGGCATCCCGGTCCGTCGCGACGTCGCCATGACCGGCGAGGTCACGCTGCGGGGCAGGGTGCTGCCGATCGGTGGCCTGAAGGAGAAGCTGCTCGCCGCCTTGCGCGGCGGCATCAAGAAGGTGCTGATCCCCGAGGACAACGCCAAGGACCTCGTCGATCTCCCGCAGTCGGTGAAGAGCGGGCTCGAGATCGTCCCGGTCTCGCGCATGGACCAGGTGCTCCAGCACGCGCTGGTGCGTCAGCCGACGCCGATCGTCTGGGAGGAAGACCTGAAGGCGGCGACGCCGAAGGCATCCGAGGACGACGCCGCGGCGGGCCTTGTCGCCCACTGACGCGGGAAGCATCGCAAGCAGGGAGCCGCCGGCGCCAGCCGGCGGCTTCTCTATTGGGCCATGGGTGTCAAGTCGGCTGACGACGAATGTCTCAGATGGGCCGGAAGGGGAAGTTGGCTCTCTGATCAGTCGCGTGTTCCCCGTGGAAGAGGCCGGCCCGTGACGACTGT